>NZ_JBEXZS010000141.1:0-11955 GCF_040593685.1 Methylobacterium sp. EM32
GCCCATTCCTCATCAGACACGTCGGATGGATAAGCGGGGCGATCAGCACTCATCCACCTCAACGCTCACGCTCCATCATAAGTTCATAACACGCTCTGGGAGATCGGGGGCATGGCGGCGCATTACTCGCGCGAGACAAACCTCGAACCAAAGCTCCGAGGCGTGATGGTCAAGCTGGATTAGGAGAACAGAATGCGCACGAAGGCTGTCTAACCAGCGGGACAGACGTGTCCAACCGCTTCGCGAGACGCTTGACGATTTTGCGCTAAGTGTTTGAGAAGATTGATGGCTGGGGGACGTGGATTCGAACCACGACTAACGGAGTCAGAGTCCGCTGTTCTACCGTTAAACTATCCCCCAACGAGGCGCTTCGCGCTGTGGAGCAGAGGAGCGATCCGTCTGTCCGGGGTGGCGCGTCACCGCCTCGGGTGCGGTGCTGATAGGCCGGTTCGCCGGACCGGTCAAGGCATTCTTGCGGGGCGCGGAGCATTCTTCGGAGCGCGGGGCATCGTCGCGGGATGCGCGCGGGCGCGGGAGGGCGGTGCCGCGGCGGATCGATCCGGGCCGGCCCCGATGCCTGGAAGGTTTCGGCGGGCCGACGGCCGGCGGTGCCGGTCTCGCTGTCGCGCTGCGAAGGCTGAGGCGGCGACGGGGGCGGTGCAACACGCCGGGCCTGCGCTGCGTGACCAACGTCGCGGCGGCCGATGGCCGGATGAAGAACGGTCGGGAGAAGCGAGAGACCGTCTGCGATACACAGGTTTTCCTTCGAGTCGATACGGTTTCACTTGATGAAGGCGTGCTGCGCCCGATATGCCTGGACGACTCGGAGCGAACCGGGTTGCTCAGATCGGGATGGAACCTCGTGTCGGACGTCAACCTGGAGCAGCAGTCTGAGTTCGTCGGCCTCGCCGCCGACATCGTCTCGTCCTATGTCGCGAACAACAATCTCCAGATCGCCGAGCTGCCGGGATTGATCGCGTCGGTGCACGCCTCGCTGTCGGCGCTCGGCCAGCCGGCGGCCCCGGTGGTCGAGGAGAGCCGGGCGACCCCGGCGCAGATCCGCAAGTCGGTCACGCCCGACCACCTGATCAGCTTCCTCGACGGCAAGCCCTACCGCTCGCTGAAGCGCCACCTCACCTCGCAAGGCATGACGCCCGCCGAGTACCGCCAGAAGTTCGGCCTGCCGCACGATTACCCCATGGTCGCGGCGAGCTACGCCGCCCAGCGCTCGGCGCTGGCCAAGAGCCTCGGCCTCGGGCAGCGCCGGCGCGACGCCGCGGCGGCCCAGGCCGCCGAAGTGGAGGCGGCCGAGCCGGCGCCGCCCCCCGCGGCGGAGGTCCCCGCGGAGAAGCCCGCCCCGCGCCGCCGCTCGCGCAAAGCCGCGGCCGAGTAGGATGGCGCTGGCCAATCCCTGGCGGCAGGCGCGGGGACGCCGCCTGCCGTCGCGCGAGCAGGCGCTGCTGCTCCTGACCGGCGCGGCCATCGTGACCGTCGGCGTCGTGCTGACCGGTGGCGACTGGCTGGGGCATTGGCCCGGATGAGGTGCCGCCACGGCGCGGCGGCCCGCGGGCGGGCCCTCGCGATTCCCGCCTTCGTGCTCGTCGCCGTTTGGGCGGTCCCGACCCAGGCGGCCGCTCCCGGGGACAAGCCGGTCTCCGCAGCGGCGCTCCTGCGCGCCTGTACCGGCATAGCGCTGCCGGAGTACCGGAAGGGGGCGTGCCTCGACGACGCCGCCAAGGCGCTGCGCGAGCGCCTGGGAGCGCTGGTGGAACGCCGGCTCGCCGCCATCGCGGCGGTCGCCACCCGTCCGCCGAGCCCCGGCAGCCTCGCCGGGCGCGAGGATGCGGAGAACTGGCGCAAGGCCTTCCTGGCGGCGCAGGGCGCCTGGGAGGAGTATATCCGGCGCCACTGCGACAGCCTCTACGACTTCGACTACCATGGCGGCTCGGCGGCGGGGCAGCTCGCCTCGTCGTGCAAGATCCGGCTCCTCGGGGCGCGGATCGACGAGTTGCAGGAGCCGAAACCGTGAGCGAGAGCATTTTCCGGCGAAGTGGATCCCGGTTCGTCGAAGACAATGCGACAGAACAAACACTTAGAGCACCTCACGATTGCGTTGCGATCGTGAGGTGCTCTAGCGGGAGATTCGTCGATGAGTGCGCCGCTGACCTTCGAGGATGACGTCGAGGCGCGCCTGGGCGCCCTCGAGCTGATCGTGACCGCGCTCCTGCGCGAGCGGGCGGAACGCGATCCGCAGGCCCGGGAGGCGGTGCTGGCGGCGTTGCGGCGCGAGGCCCAGGTGCCGGCCCCGCCGACGCCGAAGACCGAGGCGGCGCTCGCCAAGGCCGTGGCGCTGGCGGAGATCATCCTGGCGCCCTGAATGGGCGCGGAGCCCTGACGGGACGCGAGCCGGCGTCCCGGATTCATCTCAGATTCCTGCGCTCAAGCGCCGCTGATCGGCTCGGTCACCGTGCCGGTGCCGGCGCAAGCCGGGCAGAGGTTCTCTCCGGTGCCGGGCGTGCCGGGATCCGCCTGTCTCCCGGCTTGCGGTCTCCCGGCCTGGGTGAACCGGCCATGGCGTCCCTCCGGCGAGGTGAGCGGCGGAGCCGGGCGCGACCGCCCGGCTCCGCCTCATGCGTCAATAGCCGTAGCCGTACGAGACGCAGGTCCCGTAGACGTCGTCGTAATACGCGTAGGGGCCGCAACCGCCGTACGTGGCGCCGTAGCCGCCATAGCCGTAGCCGCCGTAATAGCCGACGTTTGAGAGGCCGTAGCCGAGCCCGAGCCCCAACCCGACCCCGGCGAGGCCGTAGCCGAGGCCGCGCCCGTAGCCCCCGCGATAGCCGTAGCCCCGATACCCCCCATAGCCGCCCCGGTAGCCGCCGACGCCGACGCCGCGGTACCCGCCGAGGCCGCCGCGGTAGCCGCCCCCGAAACCGACGCCGCGGTAGCCCGCGCCGAGACCGGCTCCGCGGAAGCCACCACCGAGGCCCGCGCCCCGGAAGCCGCCGCCGAAGCCGCCACCCCGGAACCCGGCCCCGCCGAAGCCGCCGCCGTGGAAGCCTCCACCGCCGCCCCGGAAGCCGCCACCGCCGAAGCCGCCGCGGGCATCGGCCCCGGCCGTGGACAGGGCGAGGGCACCCGCGGCGAGCGCGGATGCGAGAACGAGATGCCTCATGGCACCATCTCCTGATCGTGAAGAAAGGGTTTCCTCAGGGCCGAACAACGCCGGCCAACAAGGGCGGTTCGGCGTCGGCGCGCCGGATGCCGCCGGCTCGCGGCTTCGTGAGGCAGCAAACCCCCGGAAGCCGTCGGCGTGAGGCGAACGGTCCGAGAATCCTTGCTGCCGCGGCGGGTCCAGAAAAATCGTTCTCACCGTGCGCCTCAATTATTGAATAGATTTTTTCAAAATTCGTCGTTTAAAATAAATGTTTCCTCTCCTAAACAATTTCGTCCGCGGCAGACGATTCGCGGCTCCAAACACTATTGCGCCGAACTGCACCTGAAGATCTCCATGTCCGCTTGCGCCATGCTCACCTACAACAACGTCACTCCAGCTGCCTGGCAGTGCGGTGTCCAGCTCGCCGCCAGCTACGGCGTGACGATCACGACGAATCAGGGCAAAGCCTCGGCCAAGGGCTTCACCATCGCCTGGAATTACGATCCGTCGGCGCAGACCCTCTCGCTGCAATGCACGGACAGTCCGTTCATCGTGCCGTGCTCGCTGATCAACAACTTCATCGACGAGAAGGTGCATAGCTGCCTGAGCCAGAACGGCGTCGCCATGACAGCGATGATCTGAGTTCGGAGGTCCCGCGATGGAAGCCGCTCCCGATGGGGCAGGGTCCGAAACCGCGGCCGCGCGGGAGGAGGCGCTCGGCGCCTTCTCCCACCAGCTGGCCGAGGCGCTCGGGCGTCCCGCCGACCTTCCCCGCGAGACGGCCGAGCGCGCGGCGGTCGACCCGCTCTATCTGCACACGCTGATCGCCCGGCGGGACGCTCCGGACGCCGTGTCCGGGCTGATCGCGCAATCGAGCGGGACGAGCCTGCCGAAATGGGCACCGCGTCCGACGCATGTGCTGGTGGCCAAGGCCGCGCGGGCCCTAAGCAGAATTGCACAGGGCAACTCTGCTTAGATTCTTATTTTTGCATCATTTTCGCCGCCGAACCGGTGACCGCTTCGGCGAATGATGCTGAGCGCACTGCGCGACCGCGGGCTTCGGGCTGGTGGGCCCGGAGGTGGCGGAGCGCCGGCGCCGGGCGTGCCTGTCCTGTCCGGAGCTGCGGGCGCCTGGCGGGCACCCGATCCATCGCCTCGCCGGCGCGAGCGGCAGCGGCGTCTGCGGCCTGTGCAGCTGCGCCGTCGAGAAGAAGGTGATGCTCCCGACCGAGAGCTGCCCAGCGCCGGCGCCGGACGACCCGGCGCTCGACCGCTGGGGCGAGCCGCGCGACTGACCGCGACGGGCGGGCTCAGCCCCGATGCGTCACTCGCGGCTCGGCCAGGACCGGCCAGGGATAGGCCGCCTCGAAGGCGCGCGACGCCGCGAGCACCCGCGCATCGGCCCCCATCGGCCCGACGATCTGCAGTCCGACCGGCAGGCCGCCTTCCGTCAGCCCGCAGGGCACGCTCGCGGCCGGCTGGCCGGTGAGGTTGAAGGGGTAGGAGAACGGGGTCCAGTTGAGCCAGTCGTCGCCGAAGCGCCCGTCCGGCGGCGTCAGGTTGCCGGCCGTGAAGGCGGGGGTGGCGAGCGCGGGGGTCAGGAGCAGGTCGTAGGTGCGGTGGAACCGCGCCATGGCGGTGTAGAGCGCGCCGCGGGCGTTGAGGGCGGCGACGAAGTCCGGTGCCGAGATCTGCCGTCCGCGCTCGGCCGCCGCCCGCAAGGCCGGCTCGACGAGGCCGCGCTGCTCCTCCGGGATCCCGCGCAGAACGTACCAGGCGCCGACGAGCCAGATCCCGTTCAGGGTCTCGACCGGGTCGGAGAAGCCCGGATCGGCCTCCTCGACGATCGCGCCGAGCTCGGTGAAGCGCCGGGCCGCCGCCTCGGTCAGGCGTGCCACCTCGGGATCGACCTGGGTGGCGAAGCCCAGGCGCGGGCTCCAGGCGACGCGCAGGCCCCGCACCCCGACCTCCAGGCCGGCCGTGTAATCCGGCGGCTCGGCGAGGGAGGCCGCCATGTCGCGGGAATCGGGCCGGCTGATCGCCTGCATCATCAGGGCGGCATCGCGCACACCCCGGGTCATCGGCCCGAGATGCGCCACCGGCCCGAAGGGCGAGGGCGGGAAGGCCGGCACCCGGCCGAAGCTGGGCTTGAGCCCGAAGACACCGCAGAAGGCGGCCGGGATGCGGATCGAGCCCGCCCCGTCGGTGCCGATATGCAGGAGGCCGAGATTGAGCGCCGCCGCCGCGGCGGCCCCGGCCGAGGAGCCGCCCGTCGTCGTCCGCGTGTCCCAGGGGTTGCGGGTCGAGCCGGTATGGCTCGAATCGCCCAGGCCCTTCCAGCCGAATTCCGGCATCGTGGTCTTGGCGAGCGGGACCGCACCGGCCTCGAGGAGCCGGTCGACGATGGGCGCGTTCTCGGTGGCGGGCGTGTTGGGGGTGGTGAGCGAGCCGCGGCGCATCGGGTGGCCGGCCCAGGCGATGTTGTCCTTGACCGTGAAGGTCACGCCGTCGAGGGGGCCGAGGGGCTCACCCCTGGCCCAGCGCGCCTCGGAGGCGGCGGCCGCTTCGAGCGCGCCGTCGCGGTCGACCAGCACGAAGGCGTCGAGGTCCGGGCCGTGCCGGTCGATCCGCGCGAGGGCATCCGCCGCCACCTCCCGCGGCGAGAGGGTGCGGTCGCGGTAGGCCTGCACCATCGCGGTTCCGTCGAGGTCGCGGATCTCGGTCATGCTGTCTCCCTCATCGACTTATCCGGCCGGGCCACTCACCCGGCAGGGTAGGTGCGGCCCTTCCAGGTCGCGACCCCGGCTTTGGCCGGGCGCAGGAGCGCGTTCCATTGCAAGGCCAGGGCCAAAGCCACGGTGAGGGGATGGAGGGGAATCGTCCAGGGGTCCTCGCGGGCAAACAGCGTGATCGCCGCCCGCGTGCCGAGGGAGAGGGCGAGGGCCGCCCCCGCGAGCATCGCGTCGCCGCCCCCCGATTCGCCGGCCCCCATCAGCGCGGCGATCACGAGAAGCAGGGGCAGGACGTGGCCGCCGCCGAGCAGCAGCGTCCAGACCGGGAGGGCGCGGGGCGTCGCCAGGCCCTCGTGGGCGTTCTTCGAGAAGCCGGCCCAGGACTGCGCGAAGTCCGTATACATCCGGCAGGTGGCGAGGGGGGACGCCGCCACGAGGTCGGTGCGAAGGCCGGCGCGGCGGAAGATCCGGGGCAGCCGCACGCCGTCATGCAGGCTCTCGCGGATCGCCCCGTGGCCGCCGACCCGGCGATAGCCGTCGGCCTGCACCATCACCAGCTGGCCGCAGGCCGCCCCGAGGGCGGGATCGCCTAAGCGGCGCATCAGCGGGATCGGCAGGTAGCCGAGCAGCAGGAAGTTGATCATCGGCACGGTCAGGCGCTCGCCAAGCGAGCCGGTGACCTGGCGCGGCACGCCGCTGACGAGAGCCGCGCGCGAGGCCGCGACCGCCAGGGACGCGGCGCCGTGGGGCGCGAGGCGGACATCGGCGTCGATGAACAGCAGGAACCGGCCGGTCGCGGCCTCGCCGAGGACGTGGCAGGCGTGGTTCTTGCCGGTCCAGCCCGGCGGCAGGGGCGGCACCGCGATCAGGCGCAGGCGGGGATCGCGGGCGGCGATCTCCTCGACGATCGCCGCCGTCCCGTCGGTCGAGTGATCGTCGGCGACGATCACCTCGATCGGCACGCCGGTGCTGGCGAGCGCCGCCGCTAGGGTCGGGCGGATGTTGGCGGCCTCGTTGCGGGCCGGGATCAGGATCGAGACGAGACAGTCCGGCGGCGGTACCCCGGGCGCTCCCTTGCGCAGGGCCCAGAGATTGGCCAGCGCCAGGACGGCCGGCAGCAGCGCGAGGGCGAGGGCGAGGACGGCCAGGATCGTCACGGCGCCCGGCCCTCGCGGTGGCCGGCGACGAAGCGGCGCCCGGTGAGCGCCGCCACCAGCCGGTGCCAGGCCTCGTAGACGCCGCCAACGCCGCGCCGCCCGTCCAGCAGGGAGGCGAAGCGGGCGGGATCGCGGCTCCGCACGTCGGCGCCGAGACGGTCGAGGGTGGCGGTCAGGTCGGCCTCCAGGCGGGCGAGGCGGTCCGGGCGAGGCAGGGCGAGGAGGTCGCGGGCCGGGATCCCCGGCCCGAAGGCGACGCAGGCCTCCGCCCCGCGCTCCTCCCAGAAGGCGTAGTCGAGGGCGAGCGGCACGAACAGGGCGTCGGGCGCCAGTTCGGCGAGACGCGCGACGCCGGGGCGCAGGGCCAGCGGCCGCTCGCGCACGTCGCTGAAGCGCCCCTGCGCGGTGATCCACAGCACCCGCCCCGGCCGCTCCAGGATCTTGCGGGACGCGGCCATGAACGAGGCGGCGCCCCGGGGGCTGTCGAGATCGACCCCGAAGGCGCCCATTCGGGCAAAGATGCGGTAGCGGGCGAGCATCGCGGCGTCGAACGGCGCGTAGCTCTCGGCGGCCGGAAAGAAGCGCTGCGCGAGCAGGATGATGATCGCCGCGTCCCACCAGGCCGGATGGTTGCAATAGACCACCACCGGGCCGGCCGCGGGCGCGGCCAGGGGCTGGCCCCAGTTCGCGAGCCGTAAGGCGTTGAGGTGGCGCCTCGCGTAGCGGGCGAAGTACACGCCCATGAAGCGCCAGATGGCGGGGGAGCGGGCCGCGACGGGGTCCGGGGGCAGGCCCCGCCCGGGCGGGCCGTCCCGCCCGCTCACGAGGCCGCCTTCAGGTCCTCGGTGGCGCCTCGGGCATCTTGGTCGAGGGCGTCGGCGGCGATCCAGCCCGACATCATCACCATCGGCATGCCCGGCCCCGGATGGGCGGCGCCGCCGGCGAGGTAGAGGCCGCGCACCTCCCGCGAGCGGTTGCCGGGCTTGAACGCCCCCATGATCCGGCCGTGGGAGGCCAGCCCGTAGATCGCGCCGTTCAGCACCTTGTAGCGGGAATGGATGTCCGCCGGGGTCAGGTGGCGCTCGACGACGATGCGCTCCTCGATGTCCGGCATCCCGGCGGTGCGCTTCAGCTTGTCGAGGATCTTCTGGCGGTAGGCCGGCAGCATCTGCGACCAGTCGTGGTGCGGGCGAAGATACGGCGTGTGGACCAGCACGTAGAGCGCCTCGCCGCCCTCCGGCGCCACCGAGGGGTCGGTGCTGCTCGGCGCGGCGAGATAGGCGGTCGGGTCCGGGGCCGGCTCGCCCTTGCGGTAGATCGCGTCGAACTCCTCCTCGGGGTCGCGCGAGAACACGAAGTCGTGGTGGGCGAGGTGATCGTAGCGCTTGTTCAAGCCGAGATAGAGCACCACGCCCGAGCAGGCCGGCTCGAAGCTGCGCTTCTCGTAAGTCCGCCCGACCTCGCCGCCGACCAGCTCGCGGTAGGTGCGCACCGCGTCCATGTTGGAGATGACACGATCGTACGGCATCACCCGGCCGCCGACCCGCACGCCCTTGACGGCGCCGTTCTCGATCGCGACGCCCTCGACCTCGCTGTCGGCCTTGAGCGTGGCGCCGAGGTCGCCGGCGAGCTTCATCAGCCCCTCGGCCACCGCGCGGGTGCCGCCCATCGGGTACCAGACCCCGTCGGCGGTCTGCATGTGCGCGATGGCGCAGAGCACCGCCGGCGCGCCGTAGGGCGAGGAGCCGACATATTGCACGAAGTGATCGAGCATCTGGGCGAGGCGCGCGTCGCGCACCTTGCCCCGGATCGTGCTGGCGACCGAGGCGTGCATGCGCAGCGAGAGCACGTCGCGCAGGGTGCCGGGATTGAGGTTGGCGCGGATGTCGATCGTGTCGAACAGGTCCTGCACCGGCTTCCAGAAGAAGAACTTTTCCGAGACGCCGTGCAGGTGCTCGGACAGGGCGAGGAAGCGCTCGTAGCCCTCGCCGGCCTTCTGTCCGGGGGCGAAGCGATCCATCTCGGCCGCCATCGTCTTGACGTTCTCCATCAGGTCGATGCGGCTGCCGTCGTCGAAGAAGCAGCGCCATTGCGGATCGAGGCGGCGCAGGTCCATGTAATCGTGCACCGAGCGGCCGGATTCGGCGAAGATGCGCTCCAGCACCCGGGGCACCGTCAGGATCGTCGGCCCCATGTCGAAGCGGAAGCCGCCCTCGCGCAGGACCGCGGCCTTGCCGCCGATCCAGGCATTCTTGTCGTAGAGGGTGACGTCGTGCCCGCGCGAAGCCGCCACGCAGGCCGCCGCCAGCCCGCCCAACCCGCCGCCGACCACCGCGACCGAGGTCCCCGCCATCACGCCTCTCCCGATCGGGCGACGCGCCCGTTCCGGACAAGCTAGGCTCGGGGGTTGGCGGGTCAACGCGGGGGGAACGGCACATGTTGCCGCGCCGGAGATAGGCTTCCCCGTGCCGGAGGCATCCCTCGAGGTCAGGGAACCCAGGCCCGTCTCCGGCGGGTTGACCCGGCAGCACGCGGCCTCAGCCGCTACTGGAGACCCACACATGAAGACGACCTTCGCCCTCGCCGGCCTCCTCGCCCTCGGCCTCGCCGGCCCGGCCGCGGCCCAGGAAGCCCTCGACATCACGGTGAGCCCCCGCGCGACGAATCCGGTCGACCCGCTGGCCACCGGCAGCGTCCGCCCCTTGCGGCCGAACCCGAACGTGACCCCGAGCAACCCGATGGGCGTCGTCGGCTTCGACGGCCCGCCCGGCGGCACCACCAGCGTGATCGGCGACAGCGAGCCGCTCAGCCCGGGCTCGCCGGCCCTGACCCCGAACGCACCGTTCTCCCGGCCGTAAGGCCGCGACGTTTTCGCCTCGGTCCGGTTGACTTTTCGGGTCCCCGCCGGGTAAGTCACGCGCCTCCGCACGGGCGGTGCTTTCGCATCGCCCGGCGTCGGCGTTCGTCTTATCGGCGTTCGCCGCGAGCCCGCTTTCCCATCCGCGCCCGGGCGTTCCGGCGCACCGACGTGAGACCAGACCGATGAAGATCCGCAACTCGCTGAAGTCGCTCCGCGGCCGGCACCGTGACAACCAGCTCGTGCGCCGCAAGGGCCGGGTCTACGTCATCAACAAGACCCAGAAGCGCTACAAGGCCCGCCAGGGCTGAGGACGCGGGGCTTGCCGGGCTCCCCCGAGCCCGCGGCAAGCCATCGCGTTGACGGGGCAGCGCCGGCGCCGGACAGTGCCGGCATGCGCCGTCTCTCTCCTCCGATCTGCATGATGGCCGGCCTCCTCGGAGCGCCGGCTTTCGTCGTTTCGGCGATCGTGCCGATCGCGACGCCGGCGATCGCGGCCCCGAAGGACGCCCCTTCCAAGGACGCCCCGCGCGCGCCCGTCACCCTCGACGATCTGTTCGCCCGCCTGAAGACGGCCAAGGACGATGCCGAGGCCCGCGGCGTCGCCCAGCTGATCGAGCGCCGCCTCGACCGCTCCGGCAGCGACACCGTCGATCTCCTGGCGAGCCGCGCCGCGGAGGCGATGCAGGCCAAGGATTACCCGCTCGCCGTCGAGCTCCTCGACCGGGTGACCGTGCTGGAGCCGGCCTGGGCCGAGGGCTGGAGCCGGCGCGCCACCGCGTTCTTCCTGCTCGAAGACCAGGCGAGCGCGCTCGCCGACCTGCACAAGACCCTGTCCCTGGAGCCGCGCCACTTCGAGGCCTGGGCGGCGCTCGCCCATATCTACATGGCGAGCGACGACAAGACCCGGGCGCTCGCCGCCTTCCGCCGCGCCGAGGCCCTCTATCCCCGCATGGGCAAGGTCCACGAGGCGATCGAGCGCCTGAGCCCCGACGTCGACGGCCGCGACCTGTGACCGGCCGGCCTTTGCGCCGGCTCCAAGGACGGATCTCCCGCGTGCTGACCCTGATCGCCAGCCTCCTGGCCGGATTCGTGCTGGCGCTCGTCGCTGCGGGATGGCTCGCGACCTGGATCATCACTTGGGTGGTCGAGGCGCGCTATCCTCCGGCGGGCCGGCGCGTGGCGGTGGAGGGCGGGCACCTCGCGGTGCTGGAGGCCGGGCCCGGCGAGGGCGCACCCAGCCGCGGCACCGTCGTGCTGCTCCACGGGGCCTCGGCCAACGCCATGGACCCGATGCTGGCGATCGGCCGGCGCCTCGCCGGCGACGGCTTCCGGGTGCTCTCCTTCGACCGGCCCGGCTTCGGCTACAGCGACCGCATCGCGTCGGACGCCGCCTCCCCGGCGGTGCAGGCGCGGCTGATCGGCGAGGCGCTGGCGGCGATGAAGATCGGCCCGGCGCTGATCGTCGGCCATTCCTGGTCCGGCGCGCTCGCCACGGCGCTCGCCCTCGATCACCCCGAGCGGGTCGCCGGCCTGGCGCTCCTCGCTCCCGTCAGCCATCCCTGGCCCGGCGGCTCGGTCGGCGGCTACGCCGCCTGGTACCGCTCGCTGCCCGGGCGGATGCTGCTCACGCTCGCCACCTACACGGTCGCAGCACCGCTGGGCTTTGCGGCACTCGACCGCTTCGCCGAGGTGGTCTTCCGCCCGCAAGGGCTCCCCGAGGGCTATCTCGACGGCGCCCGGGTGCCGCTGATCCTGCGCCCTTCGACCTTCGGGGCGAACTTGCGCGATCTCGACGGGCTCTACGCCTTCGTCCAGCGCCAGAGCCCGCGCTACCGCGAGATCGCCGTGCCGACCGTCGTCATCGCCGGCGATAGCGACCCGGTGGTGAAGACCGACATCCACGCCGCGGCGCTCGGCCGCGAGGTGCCGGGCGCCAAGCTCGTCGTGCTGCCCGGCGTCGGCCACATGCTCCAGTACGTCGCCGCCGACACGGTGGTGGCGGAGATCGAGGCGCTGGCGGCGCGGGAGCGGGTGGGTGCGGAGTAGGGG
>NZ_JBEXZS010000142.1:0-17067 GCF_040593685.1 Methylobacterium sp. EM32
ACTCCGCCGGGTACGGGGGACGGGTTCTCGGCATGGCAAAAACACCTCACGCAAAAGCGTTCTCGGTGTCCACCGAGCCGGGGCAATCCCAATCCCAGACCTCGGCGAAGCCGAGCCCGACGAGGCGCTCGCGCATGGCGTATTGCAGGGCTTGGCTCTCGCGGTTGTGCTGGACCTGCTGCACCGAGGACTGGCGGACGTAGAGGACGGCCTTGCGAGCCCGGTGCTGGGGGCCGATCTTCTCAGCGCTCATCGGCACCTCCGGCCCGGATATCCGGCTGTGGCGCGCTGTCGGCGTGGGCGATGAGCAGGTGGGTCAGCAGACGGGTGCGGGTCTGCTGCGTCGCCGTCGGCAGAGCGCTCCAGGCCGGCGGCGTCAGCATCGACGGCCCTAGCGTCAGGCCGAGGTCGAGCTGCGGATCCGACCGGCGCGGTCGGCGTGGAGGCTGTGGCATGGCGATCTCCCGCGGGCTCGGGCGATGCTAGCTTTGCTCGGCGCTGGGCGGGGCCTGCGCCGCCCATTGCGGCGGCGAGGAGGGCGCGCAAGCTCATCAGTGGGGACAAGGCCGCGACCGGCTGCGCCGCCGCCCGCGTCGCGCCGCACGCGACGGGATCGAGCATCCAGACCGGGATCTCCTGCAAGCGCGCTACGGGCGCATCCGTCAGCGTGCAGCGCGCCGCCGTCCCGGTTGCTCGCTCGATCACGTCGTGGACACGGACCGCGTGCCCGGCCCACGGATGCCATCCATAGACGACAACGCTGTCGTCGCCAGCGCCGGTCTTATGGGTCTTGTGGTGAGAGGTTGTACAATCCCCGCCGGCGCCATTCCGCGCTCGATTTCGTCAGCCCCGTCAAGTTCGAGAGGCGGGGCACCTGTTCAACCGCTCTCCACTAAACCGAAGCAAGTCCATGCTCGATCAGCTCCTGCCAACGATGGCCCAGGTCGAGTGCTGTACGATCGCGATCGAGGCGTGTACCGGTGCCTTTTGCTGGGCGCGCAAGCTCGAGGCGCTCGGCCATCAGGTCAAAATCATCAGCCCGCAATACGTGAAGCCTTTCGTGCGCCGGCAGAAGAACGACGGCAACGATGCGGAGGCGATCTGCACGGCCGCGCGTCAGCCCCAGATTCCCCTTGCACCTAAGAAGAGCGTCGAGCAGCAGGACATCCAGGCCCTGCATCGTGCGCGGCAACGGATGGTCATCACCGCACAGCTGTCGTCAGCCAGATCCGTGGCCTGCTATTCGACCGCGGGCTGGCCATCGGCCAGAGCATCACGAGAGCTCGGCGGGCGATCCCCGAGATACTGTCCAACCTGGAGAATGAAGTGTCGGCCCTGGCCCGTGAGGCGATTTCCGAGCTGTACGATTTGTTCTGCGACCTCGACCGTCGGATCAAGGTGTTTGATAGGAAGATCGAAATTTTTTCACGTTAGCAGCATGGCTGCGGCCGCGGCCCAGCAGCTCATGCTCCTGGTCTGCGCAATCGGGCTGACCGTATAGATCACGTTCACCGCCACCATCGCTTGTGCTCCTTCGCTCGGAGCCTCAGGTCAACCGGCGCTCCACTCGAACGGCGCCGAGATGCCGAGGACCTGGCCCGCCGCGTCGAGCGGCTCGTCGCTCGCGACGCTCTCGACATCCTGGCCGAAGAAATCCCGCGGGAACTCCTTGAGGGCCGGTTCAAATCCCCCTTCGTCCCGCTTACGACCACGCAGCACGCGCACGATCCGCACCCGGCCGCTGCCGTTCGCGTACGGCGTGCCGAGATCGCCTTCCGGCCAGGTGGTCTCGCCGAGGACGGGGACTGATTTCGCATCCGGCAGCTTGTGCACCGCGACCGGGCGCTCGCGCAGCCGGTCGAATGCGTCGTAGACATAGCGCGTCACCAACGCGTAGAGGCGCTCCTCCACTTGCGCGTTAGGCTCCGGGCTGCCCTCTGCCGTCAAGGCGATCTTGGACACACTCTCGCCAAGGCGCAGGTCGGCAATTCCAAGCCTCAGCGTCTTACCCCCGGAATCTTCACTCGCGGTGAGCTGCGCGATCGGCAGCACTTGCTGGACGTTGCGTGAGCTCGCGGCAGTCTTGATTTCGGCGTGGACAGCCACATGCGACATGGCCGCCGCGAACTGGCACCACACGCCAGGAGTGAAGTCGGAGAGCCGCACCGGCCGGACCACAACGGTCGCCGGCGTCCTGTCGCAACGGGCCCGCAATATGACGACGCTGTCGTGGTTGATCTGGTCACGCGCATTGAGCGGCATGCAGATGACGGAGAGCCACACGTCCTCGTGCGGGCGCTGGAGCGCGTCCGTGGTGGTGTCGCGCATCAGACGCACATGCACGGAAACGTCTGCGGCAGGGCGATAGGCTCGGTCGCTGTCGGGCTTCGGCCGTTGCGAGACGACTAGGCGCAGCTGCACGACGCTTCCCGTTTCAAAAGCCACGGCCCATTGCTCGGCGTGCCCGAGATTGGTCGAGGCGTTGACGACGACCCGCGGTCGCAGCGGGTCCCCACGATCTATTTCCGCCTCCACCTGCACGGCGCCGGCGTCGATGATCTTGCCGTCCAGATCCGTGATCTCTTCAGGGTCATCGAACGACAGCCGCAGCCGCAGGGGTCCCTTCTCGGCCAGATCGTCGACATCGAAGGCGAGGCCCTCGTGTATGGTCTGCGGAAAGTCCTCGGCATTGGGATCGGCGGACGCGAGCGGGAATCGCTCGAATGAGTTCATGTTGGTCGGCAGCGGCACGGGCTTCGCAATTGGCTTACCGCCGCGGTCAACCAGCAACTCGGGCGCCTCCATCCGGCGGAAGCGGAGCTTCACCAGCGACCACGGCCGCACCTTGTCGGCAACCGGAGAGATCAGGATCCCGGCGTGGTCGAAGCGGCTCGCCTCAGTCTCGAGATCGAACGTGTATCCGACCGGACCGTCGCAGCGCAGCGCCAGCGGCTCGCCGCTCGCCCCTTCCCCAGTGCGGATCGGATCCGGCGCGTATTCCGGCCAGTATTTCACGAGCGGGCTGCCGGTCCTTTGGGCATCACTCGCCGGCAAGGGATCCGATTCGATCGCCTTGGCGGCGTTTTTTGCCTCGTCGATTTCCTTCACAAGCCGCGTCACTCGCGCATTAAGCCGACCGATCTCGTGTTGTAGGGCCTGCTTCTTGGCAGGATCGGTCTCGACGGCGAGAGCATCTTGAGCATCTTTCAGACTCTTTTCGACTTGCGTTTTCACCTGTCCGAGATGGCCAAAAAGCCCCCAGGCGACGGCCACCGCGTGGATTTTTGCGTAATCCAGTTCGGCGGCCGCCGTGGCATCCCGCGCAGCCTTCACTGCTCCTTCGGCACTGGTCAGTTCGCCAGGCGCGGGGTCGGCGTCGAGCATGCGCAACGCCGCAAGCGCACGCTCCGCTTTCGCCAGGTCGTGACGCGCGTCGGCGACTTTGTCCCAGCCGTTTCGGAACTCGTCCGGGAAGTCCTGTCCGGTGTCGGGATTCTTGCCCACCCGCTGCGTTCCGATGAACGGATGACGCGCCACTTCGATGACCGATTGGATCCCATCGCCAGCGTGGAACAGCGGGAACATCGCTTCATTAAACAGCGCGAGCAGCGGCGGGACCGAGCCAGCCGTCATCAATGGCTCGGTGAGCGGGATGACCAGCATCAACCCGGGCCGCCTGACCTCGCGGTTTTCCCCAAGCGGATTGGCGCGGTCCGGCACAACGAACGGCCACCACAATGTCTTGGCGGTGTCGCCTCGCCGGTGCGTGAAACGGATCAGCAGCGGATCGTTCGGCCGCATCGCCGCATAGCGGCTCCTGGCGCGCAGCGCGAAACGCCAGAGATTGGCGCCGCCACGATAATCCAGCTCGCGCTCGAGCACCACGGGCGGATGCTCCAAGAGCGGCGGGTCGACGCTTGGCGCCGGGAAGTTCGCGCGTCCGCCATAGGCGTGCGCCCGCGTGATGCGCATCTCGTGGATGGTTCCGATGTCATCGTCCGATCGCCCGATGAACGCATTGTCGACGAAGTGCTGGGCTGCCTCGTCGATCTTGCCGTCCTGTCCGAAGTTTGCCAGCGTGACTGCGGGGATTTCCGCGTGCGGACGCCCGCGCCAGCTCCAACGCTGCTCGAACAACCCAATGCGGTCGACATGGCGCAGCGCGGCGTAGCGCACCAAGGCGTCGTCGCCGCTCACCGGCGGACGGGGCGCGGCGAGGCAGTCCGGCTGCAGGTGGACGGTGGCGCGTTCCCGTGTGGCGCGTGGCGGGCGCAGGAGGCCCATGGAGAACGGCAGGGGCACAGGCTTGCCGGAAGCCGGATCCGCCTTCTCGATATAGAACTCCGGCATCAGCTCGCTCGCGACCTCGACGGTGAGGATGAGAGGCGCGCCGAGGTGCCAGCGCGTGCCGTCGATATCGGCGTCGCGCCAACCCGCAACCGCCGCGGGAGCAAACCGGTCGCGCGTCGTGACCTTTGCGGGGTTGCCGTCCGGCGCGAACAGCGGCTGAGCGAGCGGCATTGCGCCGTAGACGCGCAGCTCGTAGACGCAGCGCCGGGCGAGCGTGAGGATCGCATTGGCGAGGTCGAGCTTGGCCGGCCCGAGCGGGTCATGGTCGTCATCCAATTTGATCTGGAGCGAGACGATGTCGGCGCCATGGCGGGTCTTTGCGTCGTTTCCGTTGCCAAGGATTGCCTCGGCAGAGGAGATGCGCGGGGTGAGCAGCACCGGAGCCTGGTCCACGCGGCGCTGCGGGAACAGGCGCGCGATTTCGAGCACCAGAGCCTCGACCGCCGGATCGTCAAGTGAGCCGTCGGCGCCCGGCTCCATCTTGCCGGTCGCGCGCGCCGCAGCCCTGTTGAGCGCCTCGGCGACCGTCACCGGGCTTGCGCTCCCATAGCCGCTGAGCGGCCCGTTCACCCACCGGTCATAGGTCGCGAGGCTCGCGGACGGCCGGCGCAGCTGGATGGTCGCGGTTCGCGGACCGGAACGCCGCTTCGGCGAGCCAATTCCGTCGAGGAGCGTGACATCGCGGCTGTGCGGAACGAACTCCGGGGGGAAAATTGGGCGATCGCCATCCAACTGGAAGGCCGGCGCGCCGCCCGCAACCGACCGCAAGGCACCCCACCGGATCGAAGGCGGCTCGGCATCGAAATCCGCCCCATCTGCTTGTAGAACGAGCGAGAACGACTGCCACTCGGCGACCCGTTTGTTGACCGTCGGCGCAGTGGCGGGCGTGAACGGCAGCGCATCGGGCTCATCTTCGGCGAATTGGTGCGCGCGCGACTTGAGCACGAAGGTATTGACGTTGGTGCCGACCACGTCGATTCGAATCCCGGCAGTACCGGTCGTCGCCGCCGCGGCAAGCTCGCTGCGCATCACCTCGATCGTGAACCGATCGGAGTTCCCCGCCGCGGGGTCCAACGTCTGTGCTGTGAGGACAAGCTTTCCGGACGCACTCGTCACGTCGATGCCATTGATCTCGATGCGGATCCCTGAAGGTTCGGTCGGGGTTCCGGCTGCGTTCGTGAAGTCGGGGGGGCTGTTGAGCGTGCCGCGGGTCTGCTCCTTGTCCAGGAAGAAGCGCGTGGGAGCTCCCGCGCACAGCGTGATCGGCGCCGCACGGATCGGCAGTTCGGCCGCGAGCGGGGCGACGTCCTCGATCAAGCCCGGCCAAACGCTCAAGGGCGACAGGCGCGGGGCGCCGACCGGAACCGGTCGCAGATACGGCTTCGAGCGGATGAAGTCGCTGCCGATGTTCGCCCGCGCGATCTTGATCTCGCCGTTCGGTTTCGGCTTACCTGTACTGTCGAGCGAGGGCGGAAGCCGCCCGACTGGCTCATGGGATTTGTGCCGCAGTACGGGAGGTAGCACGCCTCCGTGCCCCGTTAGATAGGGGAGGACGTCATATTGGCGTCCGAAAGTCAGCGGCGGGAGCTTGGCAAACTGCTTCGTCTCCGTGCGCTTTGGTACGGGAAATAGATATGCCTCCGGCCGGCGTGCGACCGCCCGCGGCTGGCCACGCGGATCGAGCTGCGGCCGCCGCTCCATCTCGGCGACGATTGACTGGCTGTCGTACCGGACGACGGCGCTGCGCACGCCGCTGACTTCGCTCACCGCCAGGGGCACGGGGTCCACTCGCGCGCTATCGAGCCAGTCGTTCGGCCAATCGCCCAAATCCTCGACCGGAACTGCGTTGTCCCGGGCCAGCTGCGTCCGTGTGTTGCGGTCAGTTGGATCTTGCCGCGACACGTGCAGAGTCGCGACATTGAGACTCCACCATTCGTTATCACTGTCCTTCGGTCCGCCCCGCCGCCCGATCAGCACGCCGAGGCCGGCGAGCCGCGTCCACAAATCGACTGTTTCGTCGAAATCCTGAAGCTGATCGATTACGAAGGTGAGCGGCGGTGCGTCCTGCGTGAGCGGATCGGCGCTGCGGTCCTCTTGCCGCGGCACCAGCTCCTGCGCCAGCCGTTCGGCGTCTAGCTTGGCGGCGTCCCGCACTGCATTGAAGAGATCAAGGAGAGCGAGCAGTCGATCCAGCCGTTTCTGAGCTGCATCCTTTTCGGTAGGCCCCGCGTTTGCGAGGTCGTTCTGGGCCTGCTTGAGCGGGATGACCGCAGCAGCATCCGCAAACGCCTGCTTGAAGGTCTCCGCCACATAGGTGCCGATCGTCTTGATCAGCCGCTCGCGCAGCGGGAGCTTGGCGAATGCCGGATCGGCGGTTCCGCCCGCGAGTGGCACCCAGCCGCCCATCAGGCCGGCGACCGCGGGGCCGGCAAAAGCGAGCGCAAGCGCACTCCGAAGAGTCTGGCCTTGACCGGTGCCACCGTTCGCGCCTTGCAGAGATCCCGTCGGGACGCTGCTCGGGTCGATCGCGACCGCAATCTTGTCCGTGGCGTTCACCGAGAGGCCGAGAGGCCCGGCCTGGGCGACCGGCGTGATGTCGATCGGCTCACCGTTGCTGAGCTTCTCCACCGATTGCGTCCATCCCGCGTTATCCGTGTAGGTCAGGATGACGCTCACCTGACGCGGCTTGTTCTCGTCCGCTACGGTGATCGCGATCGTCAGGCGTCCCCCTGTAAACGGCTTGTCCTCGACAGCCGGGCCGGCGTCCTTGAGCAAGAGCTCTGTCTTAGCCGTGTCGAAATTGAGCTTGAACTCGAACTGCGCGGGAGCATCCGGCGCTCGCAAGGTAAAGGTGACGACGTTCGGAAGCTGCGCCCTCGCAAGCGCCAGCGGGATCGTGATCTTGACCGGCTGGGCAGCGGGCAGGATCCGCATGAGGTCGACAACGCCGGTTCGCCTGATTTCCGGCAGCTCCACTTTGTTGCCCTTGAGGAAAATCCGCCTAGTCGTGCCGCGAAAGTCGTATGTCTTGCCGTCCGTCGTGAGCGCCTCAACCGGCACGCTGGCCCAGTACCGCAGCAGCCACTCGCGGAACGCCTGCTCGTTATCGAGGGTGGCGAGCGGCTGGTTGTCAGGCGTTTTGGATGAGTCCTGCAGGTCGTCATTGCGGGGCGGGACGATGCCGGCGGCATCGGCCAGCCGAGCACGCGTGACGACCACGTGCAGCGGCAGCGGCGGCGCGACCCGATCGGCTTCCTTCGGCGCATCGTTTTCCGCACCGGCATGCGCGAACAGCAGCGGCACCACGGCGGGCCAGAGGCTCGGATTGCCGACCGCCAGCCGCTCCAGCAGGGCGGCTGCCGGAGCCGAGGTCGGCCGGGAAGCGCGTGAGCGCGGTGCGAGAATTGGCTGGTGAAGGGCTTTGAGGGCGCCGCGCAGGTAATCGGGAGGCGCTTCGCGCGGCAGAATATCGGCGCGGAGCGCCTCGCGTGTCGACGAGTTGCTGCCCTCGGCCTCGACGCGGGCCCGGATGACGTTGTCAAGCACCGCCATCGCGCGCGCAGCGGGATCGATCGTCTCGGCGACGCGCAACGCCAGCGCGGTGCTCCAATCGGTGCCCTCGAATGGGGGCGAATCGCTCCTGCGTACCAGCAGCGTCGAGAGGTCGATCAGCCGTTGTGGGTCGTCGCTCGGGATCTTCAGCGTCGCCATTGGAAGACTGGGATGTACGCTCGCCGTCACGTCGAGCGACACGCCTCTCGGCGCGGCTTTGTACGGAACTTCCCACGCCTTGTCGGCGGCCGGGGCGCCGGCAAGACTGCCCATGTCGATCGCATAGGAGACGCCCCCCCCAGTCACGAACGCAGGCGCCGCGAGAAACCGATCCGTTTCGGACACAGGGAATGCCGTTGCGTGGAGGGATATCCCGGTCCACACTTGCATGCCGGCCGGCACCGGATGCGGCAGGGCGGTGAGGCTTTCGGTCAATCCGAACACCGTGCGCCCTCGGACCACGCCGTCCGCGCCGGGGACCTCCAGTGCCCGCGGCCCGATCTCGGCAAGGATGGCAACGATCTCCCTGCCGATCCGATGGTGGAACGGCCTCACCTTCAGTTCTGCCCCCGCGGTGTCGGGATCGGTGTTGTCGACTTGACGGTCGAATTTCTTGGGGTCCTCGACCGCCATCTCCCAATGGGCTTCGTCGACTTGCTCCGGATCGGAGCCGTCGTCCTTTAGGCGCCAAAGCGTCCAATTCCCTTTCTCGTGAGCCCTCCAGCTGCCGTCCTGGTCGCCTGCGTTGGCGCGCCACATCCAGGGAAGGAGCAGGTTCGCATCTGAGGAAAGCGTCGGGTCCGTCGCATCGGGCACGACGGCTGCGCTCAGCCGGATGCCAATCTGACACAGCGGGTTTCCGGCGGCGTCGTTCACGTCTGGCAGGCGATCCACCTGCACATTTACCCTCAGCGTCCGCGGCATTCGCGTTTCCCCTTCGCTTGCAGGACACTGCGCTCAGCAATAGCCGTCCGAATAACCGTCCTCTCCGCCCTTCTTTTCGCCCGCGAACACGTATTCCACGTGCTCATGGACCGAGAGCGTATAGAACATGCTGACCTTCACGCTGACCGTGAGCGTCCCCGCGCCGATCATGCGGTCGCCGTCGTAGGTCACCTCGAACAGGAGCGCGATCGCGGCCGTGATAAGCCCGGCGACGTCGACGTTGCCGCGCACCAGCAGGAACACGCGCATCGCCGTCGTGCTCCCGCCACCGGTCACCCAAGTGAACGCAACCGCGCATCCGACCTGGACCCACACGCCGCCTGAGACCACGCCGAAGGAGAAGCCGAGGCCGAGCCCGACCAACACGCCGATGTCGAGCGTGTATCTCATCAGCGGTCGCGGTTTCGATGTCGGCAGATACGAGAGCTGCTGCGTCAGGTATCCGCCGCCATTGAGGATCCACACGTTCAGCGTGAACGGCGCCATGCGCGTGCCGACCGAGAGCTCGCAGACGATTTCGAACCGCGGCAGCGCGGCAATGCCGAACATGATGTGCAGTGAGAGATCGGAAATCCCGAAGGCGCCGGTCTGGACCGGCGGCAGCACGAGGTCGAGCGTCGCCGCGACGCCGGATGGAATGCCGCCGCGCACGAATGGCTGTATTCGCACCACGCCCTTCTTGCCAGTCGCCGCCATCAGGTCGGTCACAAAGTGCAACGCCTCGGCGATATCGATCCGGTCCGGTTGGATCCGGAAGTCGATCTTGCCGCTCTCGTCGAAATAAAGCCCGGTCTGACGAAAGGTCATAATCGACTGTCCGGCGCACACTACACGCCAATCACCGAAGATGCGGCCATTCATCTTGCGCTCGGTGCCGTCGACGCCGGCTGAGAGCCGCGCCTGCGAGGTGAACTTCGCGGTGTCGATCACGATCTCGACTGGACCGATGCTCAGGAGCGGCGTCGCCTCGGTGAACGGCACGTTGAGATCGGCCTCCATCCAGGCTCGCATCGTCGCCTTGTCGAAGCCGTGCCGGATCTTCACCGCGTTGCTGTCGTCAAGATCCGGGAAGCCGACCCGCTGTAGCAGACCCTTGAAGTCGATGCCGCCCATATCCGGCAGGAGATCGGAGACTGAGAGGCCCTTGAGCTTTTCTGGGATCAGCTGGTCGGCGATCTCGTTAATCGGCAAGCGGATGCCGAAGCTGTCGAGCAGTTCGCCGGCCGCCTTCCCGGCTTGCTCGACCGCCCCAACCTGGTCGGCGGCGCGGTTGACCAGCGCCAATGCCGGCGTCATATCGATTCCAAGCCTCTTCGCCTCGCCGAGCACGTAGGCGACTTCCGGCCGGTTGAAGCCGAGATTGTTGGTCTTCGGCGGGTCACCGAGCGCGCGCAGCGCGCGCAGCGCGCTGTCGCCTTTCTGGTAGACGCCGTCGGCGCGCCGAGCGAGGTCCGCGAGATCCGCGCCGCCCGTGATGTCGCGCACCGTCTCCTGGATGGTGCAGGCAAGCTGTCGCGCGCGCGCCTCAGCCTCTTCCGTGATCCTCGCCGCCGCCGCCGCCGCCGCCGCCTTGATCTCCGCAATGGTCTTGGCCGAGCCGTCGATGGCCGTCTTTACCTCGTTCTCCAGCTTCTTGCGGTAGCTCGCAACGTCGAGCGTGTCGCCGATCCACTGATTTACCTTGTCCGCGATCTGGGTCCCGTCCTTGAAGATCTCCTTCACGAACCCTTCCAGGGCCTCGCACGTCTTGGATAAGTCATTGATTAGGATCGTGAGTTGATCCTTGACCTTGGCTGCCCACTGCTCGACCTCGACCTTCACGGTCGCGGCAGCTTTGTCGATTTCTCCAGCAACGAGTTGATGTCCCTTTTCCACGGCCGCATTGAGTGCCGCGAGCTTGCTGCGAATGCTCCCTATCGCATCCTGTGCCCTTTTCCCGACGTCCTCTGCAGCAGTCACGAGCGTCTCTGGAAAGGGGACCGTCGGCACGGCAGCCGCTAGAGCTCCGTCCAATTTCGTTATTGCCAGCTCGAGCGGCTTCAGGGCGTCGTCAACGAGCTGAGCAAGTGATCCCCCAATCTCATCAAGTCGGTCCTCGATTAATTTGATCGAAATCTGAGTAAAAATGCCATCGATCTTGATGAAAGCCGCATCGAGAATGCCCTCGAGGATGCTCGCAATGCGGTCCACGCCTCCCGCAGCCTGGTCGATGCGGGTATCGACGGCAGTCTTCAGCCGGTCGATCCCCTCCTTCGCGTTCTTGACCTGCTCGACGAGCGGCGCCGTCGCGGTCCCGATTGCGCTGTTCTCGACTTTGGCGGCCGCGGCGAGCAAGGCACCGACGCCGATATCGAGCGCCTGGAGGATGCGCCGTGCCGCTGCCGGTGCATTCGAACCCTCAAGCTTCGCCATCGCTTCCCGCAGTTTGGCGCGATGCGTTTCGAGGGTGGTGCGCAAGGTCCTCGCGGCGTCGATGCTCTGCTGGTTCAGAGTGGCGCCCGCGGCGGTGAGTTGATCCAGAACGGCCTTTGCCTGTGTTGCGGCGGCTTGCACCGCATCCTTCAGCTGAGCCCCTTGGGCGTCGAGACCGCCGTCGACCAGGGCCTTCGCCTCCTGAAGATCCGCATGCGTGCGCTGCCGGAGCGCCAGGAGATCGGCCTTGAGGTCGCCCGCCAGGCTGTCCAGCTGGTCCTTGGCGAGCGCAATCCGGTGCTTGATCGCCGCTTCGGCGCCGTTGCGTAGCTCATGAACGACCGTCCTAAGTGCTGCGGTCGCGGCTTTCGCGGCGTTCAGCGCCTGTTTGCGAATCTCCTCCTTACGCTTCTGTACAAGTTCGGCGGCTGCCTCGTTTTCTGCGTCTTTCAATAGGCTCGCGATTGTCTCGCCCTGCTCGAGCACAGCGTTTAAGCGGCCAATCTCGACGCCCGCAACGCCGGCAGCGGCATCGATGCGCTCATTGATGGCAGCCGCGGCCTGCATGAGGACATCGCCGGCGATGATCACGAGACGGTTGAGCTGCCCCTGCACCTGCTCGCGTAGCTTGGCAGACAAACCCTCACAGATGCCGCCCGGCAATGTCAGGCCGCCGAATGTCTTCAGCTGGTCTTGCGTGTTCTTGATGGCATCCTGGAGCTCGTTGGCCCCGAGCTTGCCTAGCGCGTCGTCAAGCAGCTTTTTCGCCTGGTCCTGGAGCTGCGCCGGA
This sequence comes from Methylobacterium sp. EM32, assembly GCF_040593685.1. Taxonomy (NCBI): domain Bacteria; kingdom Pseudomonadati; phylum Pseudomonadota; class Alphaproteobacteria; order Hyphomicrobiales; family Methylobacteriaceae; genus Methylobacterium; species Methylobacterium sp. EM32. The sequence goes on from NZ_JBEXZS010000142.1 coordinate 12,050, forward strand.
TCGGTAGCTCGGTCGAGCTTCTCGAGCTCGCCGAGCACCTGCCCAACTCGGCGGTCGATCTCCGCGCGCGCGTTGGCGGCCTTGGCGGCGATCTCACGTCCGAAATCCTGCACCGGGGTCGGCGCCGTGGCATCGTGACTGGCGGCGCGCGCAATCGTCACGTTGCGCAATGCCGCCACCGGACCTCCGGCGACCCGGGCGTGAGTGAGCGCAACCGCTTCCTTGGCGGGGACGAGTGCGATCGTGAAGCGCTCATAGCCCGGCACATGATCTGGCTCGGCGCGCAGCATGGTGTCGGAGAGGTCGGCGCTCTCGGTGCGCACGCGCGCTGTGACGGGAAACGGAAGGTCGCAGAAGTCGACATCGCGCACCGGCTGCCACAGGTCGGTGTTGTCGTCCTCGCCTGCGACCACGGACGTGTAGAAGTAGAGCTTCTCCGGCTCCGCGACTTCGTGCGGGATTTCCTTCCCTCCTTCGCCGGCCAGGTTCACGCAGATCTGCGGCCTTGGATAGAGATTGACCGGGTCGTCCGGGTCGTTGGGATTGGGCCGCAGTCCGAGGAAAGCGGTGCTCCAGAGAGGGACCTGCCAGCCTTCGCGCCGTACGTCGCTGCCCCAGGAACTGTCGACCCTGATCTTGATTGATTTGAACTCGGCGCCGACGACGAAGCCGCACGCGCGGAGCGAAGTTGCGTCTTCCGGGTAGTCCCGCTTGGGCTTTAGAATCTCGACGTATTCCTCGACCTTTCGCGGAATCGCGCGGCCGAGGTGCTCGTCCTCGCGGCGACCGATCGGCGGCCGGTTATTCAACCGCTATGCGCCGCCGCTCCGCGTTGAGCACCGCATCGATCAATGCGGCGTGCCGCTGCAGGTGCGGCCGCTCGAACACGTCCGTGAGCGGGACCGGCGGCTCGCCGATCGCGCCGGCGAGCTCCGTAATCCACACGCCGTCCCCGCGCAGCCGCGCGAGCACCCCGTAAAGGAGCTCCAGACGGAGATCGAGCAGCCGGGCACCAGGACTGCGTTGGAGAGCGAATCCGAGGGTGCGGCGCAGGTTCCACCCGGGCTCGCGGAACCGCGTCTCAGCGAAAGTTGGATCGATCTTCAGCTGCGTCAGCGATCCGAAGCGGGCAGCGGCCGGCTTGCCCGGCTCGACGTCCTTTGGCCGTCCCATGAGATCGGATCGGTTCTTCTCCATCGCCTCGCCGACCACTTGAGGCGGCATCAGAAGGTCGACGATCTGCCCCTCGTCCCGCACCCGCCAGGACAGCCCGGCCTCGCCGGAGTCGTTCCATACGGCAACTTCGTTGCTCTCGCTGCTCGCGAGACCGGTAATCTCGTCGTAGTCGATGGCAGCTACCCGGAACGGGCCAGGTTCAATCACCAGGACCCGCGGCCGCTCCGCCGGCTCCGCCTGCGCAAGCGGCGGCGCGGCACCGTTGCCGTTCTTCTTTTCCGATACTGAACGAAGCGAAAGTGCGATCGTATGATCGCGATCGCGTGTCGCCACCTCTTCGGACTGGAGCGTCAGCGTGATGGTGGCATCCGGGACTGACCGCTTCAGCGACAGTAGCAGCGGAGCGTCCGGATCCGGACGGTTCTGATCTGGCGGTCGGCGCCGGCGCTCCCGCGCGCCCACGCGCGTCGCGCCTTGCGGCTCGTCCTCGCCCGCAGGACCGACTGCCGCGATTGGCAACCGGACGTCGGCATCGATACCCATCGAGGGCTGCGCCGGATCGCCGTCGCCGTCGGGCTCAAGCGGGCGCAAAACGATCAGACCGCTCTTGCCGAGGGTGCGCGCGTGGTCGACCGCCTCAGCGAGAGTGAACTGCAGCGCGCCGATGACGAGATCGCGCGATCCCTTTTTCGCGGCCGTGCCGGAATCCCAGGTGGGGGGGACGACACCGAGATACTCCTTGACCTCTAGCCCCAGCCGCATCCCGAGTGCCACGGCCGCAGGTTCGTCGGCGGAAACAGCGGGCTGAAAAGCGGGAGCATCGGTACTCACTATCTCGGCTTCGGCGCGCGTCTCGGGCAGCCGCGAGACAAACAGCTCGACGTCATAGCGAGGATAAGCGCGGTCGTCGGTTTCCAGCCGTGCGAACGTGGCCTTGACGGCGGTCGGCTTCACATCGAGGCTCGCAGCAGAGGACAGTCCTGGCCACATGTCGAAGCGCCGTCGCGGCTCGAACGTATGCAGCAGCACCTTTCGTGGAACGCCGGCCTGAGAAGCGGTTTGCGGATCGAACAGCGGCCGCGTGCCGGGCGTGCGGTCGGACACGGCGCCGATCACATGCCACGGCATGCCAGGGTTGGTCGCCTGCAAGCGCGGCAGGAGACTCAAAGGGCGGCCGTCCTGCACCGCCTTCAGGCCGGCATGGACTTTCCTGACGCATTCATCGAGCGTGGCGAGCGCGGCCTTTGTCACCGCCTGGTCTTCGGTTGAGACGCTATCATTGGTGCTCAGCCGGGCGGTGAGGATCGTACGCGCCGCTCGTTCCGGCTCGAGATGCAGGTTGACGTCTGCGAACCGCTGCTCTTCGGCGAACAATACCAAGGTATTTGGCAATGCCGCGTCGACCGCGTCCGGTACCACCGGCTGCAAGCTCGTGTGTTTGAGGAAGGTCTTGCTGTACTCGAAAACCCACAGCTCGAAGCGCCAGCCGATCCTGTCGATCGTGTCATCGGGTTTCACGCCGCCGCCTGGTTTTGGATTCCCGCCGAGCGCACGGAAGCCGAACTCGCGGCGCACCAGGATTGGAGTGCCATCCGGGAATCCAAGCGCCGCGAGGGCCGGTACATGATGAACCCTGAATTGGTCGTCGTTGGCGTGCCCGCTGTTGGTCTTGCCGCGCGCCCTGCTGTTGTCGCGTGCGAAGGCGAGCAGGTCTGAGTTGTCGAGCTCGACGGGGTCGGAGCGCGATCCCGCGCTCCCGAACCGTGCGAGAGTGCAGCGCAACCGCATGCGGTCGAAGCGAAGACCGCGTAGTCCGGCCGGTTCTTGCGTTCCGGGCTTGGTGATCCACAAGTTTTTCAGCGGCGCACCCGTGCCGCCTCCCCGTACTGCCAGATCTACCATCATGCGGGTGTCGTGACGGTCGACCGCTGTCTTCTCCGCAGCCGTGGCGACGCGATGGCCATTGATCGCAACCTTGATGCCGACGTGAATTGCGATTGCCGTGAGTGCCCCGGGGCGGGTGTTATCTGCAAAATCGGGAAACAGGATGATGCGCGATCCCGTGGGCACGCTGTCATTCGGCACGTCCGCGGCGAACGGATGCGGCAGCGCATCTCCTTTGGGGTCCACGAAACGCGCAGCGTCGAACGCTGCAAATGGTTGCTTAACCGCGGTGCCGCCGTCGCTGGAAAAGAAGAAGACCCGTTCCACCTCCCTCAAAGGAATTGCGGTCTGCCGCCGCGTCGGCTTGAGCGGCGCGCCGCCGCCCGCCGGCACTGTCACCTCGGTATCGAGAAAGCTCTTGGAAAATCCCAGCGCGTCCAGGGTGTCGCGATCGGCGCTTGTCAGCAGGCCAGTCGGCTGCTTCATGGACGCGGCGAGCACGTCGACCGGCACGTGCTCCGGAGGATTTCTTTTCGGCTCGAACAGATCGTCGTCAGGTGCGCCGCTCTTGAGCCGCTCGCGCAACTCGCTCAGCGGGTAGCATGCATAGCGCCAGTCCTGGCCGGGCCCCCAGTCGATCGTCTTTCCGTCTGGGCGCGTCTGCTTCCACGGAGCTTTGCTTCCGACGACAATCGCTTGCGGCTCGCTGGTGCGAGCGCCGGGCGCCATGCGCACCGCGATGAAAGCTATTCGCGATTCTTCAGGCACGCCTCTCTCCCGTCGTCGGCTGCGAACTCCTTGCAACGGCGCTGCCTGCGCGAAAACCGTGCACCTCACAGCTCGCCTGGTCAGGCCACAAGGTCAGGAATGTCGCCAGCCCGAAACGCGTCCGGCAGTCTCGTGGCGAGTTGCTTTTCAATTCGAAGGAGCTCATGTGCCCCTCCGAATTATGGCGAGCAGAAAGCGAACGACGCTCCTCAATAATCGCGACTTGGAGTCAGTCGTCCCGCGATCGTCGCCTGAGAGATGCGATCCGACGACGTAGGCTGATGGCGTCGCCTGCGCGAGCGCGTCGCGCACGAACTGAAAAGCGTCCTCGGGATTCGCAAAAGGCCGGTAGAAGACTTGGGGATCTATCTGGTTGTCGCGGACTTTGCCGCGCCAGTGGCTGCCTTCGAACTGGCTCCACTCGAACCAGAACTCAAGCTCAAAGATTTTGTCTGGTACAGGCGGGTGGGGGATGGAGGCTGCCGGAGACATGGTGACGAACGTACGCGCCACGGAGCCCCGAATTATCTTGTGCGTGTCGACCAAAAGTGGCCGCGTTCTCCCGAAGCGATCACGGAATTCTCACTGCCAAGGGGTGCCAATCACTACACCGAAGGCCCTCGCCGGGAGCGTCGGCGAGGGCCTCGGACATATTCCGGAAGCGCGCTTACATATTCCGGAAGCGCGCTTCCGGTTGGGCAGATCCAAAATGCAACGATAAGTAATCATCGAGGTGATCGAAAATCGCCCTGGACTCGATCTCCCGATGCAGCCGTTGGGTGTCTGGCATCGGCTCAATGCCAAGATCCACCTTCAGAATGCTCCTGAGCTTCTGATAGGCGATGAGCGCCTTGGCTTGCTGCCCGCTGAGGACCAGAAGTAGCATCACGTCGCGCTGTACGCTTTCTCGTAACGGGTCCGTTTCGGTGATCTTTTGCCCGTACCCGAGCGCACGCTCGTGCTCGCCTCGGCGAGCTGCGCAGCGCATCAACTCAAGGGTGCTCCTGACGAATATCCTGAACCGCCCCGGGTTTCCCGGAGGCTCCAACTTCTGAGAGGATGGAGCCATGACGAAGCGAACAACCCCTTTTTCCCCCTGAGGTGCGCGAGCGTGCGGTGCGGATGGTGCGCGAGCACGAGGGCGAGCACGGCTCGCAGTGGTCGGCGATCCAGTCGATAGCCGCCAAGAT
>NZ_JBEXZS010000011.1:0-35210 GCF_040593685.1 Methylobacterium sp. EM32
ACCGGCGCGGGCGGGGGGGCGGCGAGCTTCTGCTCCAGGGCGTGGGCCAGCACCTTCTTCATCGCGCCCGGCAGCGGCTCGGCGTCGAGGCCGGCGCGCGGCGTGAAGCGCATGCCGTCGGGCGCCGGGGTCCCGGCGGCGACCCGGGCGAGGAAGACCGTCAGTTCGAGCGGGAAATGCGTGAAGACGTGGCGCACGAGGCCGGGCAGCCGCTTCCAGCGCGCGTCGAGCGGCGCGTCGAGGAGCGCCTGCGCCGGGTCGTAATCGGCGCGCCATTCGCTCGTCGGCGGCTCGGCCATGGCGCCGAGCAGGCCCTCCGGCGGCCGGGTGCGCAGCAGCACCGCGTCGTCGCCGGCCCGCAGGACCACGAAGGCGGCGCCGCGGCGGAGCGCCCCGGCCACCTTCTTCACCTTGCGCGGAAACGTCTCCTGCAGCCCCTCGGCCCGGGCGCGGCAGGGCCGCATCCAGGGGCAGAGCGCGCAGGCCGGCCGCTTCGGGGTGCAGAGCGTGGCGCCGAGATCCATCACCGCCTGCGCGAAGTCGCCCGGGCGCTCTTGCGGCACCATCTCTTCCGCGAGGCGGCGGATCTCGGGCCGCGCAGCCGGGATCGGGGTCTCGATCGCGTAGAGCCGCGACACCACCCGCTCGACATTGCCGTCCACCGCCGCCGCCGGCCGGTCGAAGGCGATCGCCGCGATGGCGCCCGCCGTGTAGGCGCCAATGCCGGGCAGCTTGCGCAGGCCCTCGACCGTGTCGGGAAAGCCGCCGGCTTCCGCCACCGCCTTCGCGCAGGCATGCAGGTTGCGGGCGCGGGAATAGTAGCCCAAGCCCGCCCATGCCCCCATCACGGCGTCTTCCGGCGCCGCCGCCAGGGCCTCGACGGTCGGGAAGCGCTCCAGAAAGCGGGCGAAATAGGGTTTGACCGCAGCGACGGTTGTCTGCTGCAGCATGATCTCGGACAGCCAGACCCGGTACGGGTCGGGCGCGACGCCGGGCAGCGCGCGCCAGGGCAGCGCGCGGCGATGGCGGTCGTACCAGACCAGGAGGTCGGCGGCTTCCGGCCTTGAGTGCGACGCGGCGGGCGCTACCATGCGGCCCGCCTTAGCGGGTTTTCCGCCGCGGCGGGAGCGGGATTTCGGCGATCGCCGCCGCCGCGCACGGCTCTCGACGGGGCGGGCCCGAGGGTTAAGTGTTCCCTTACACGAAGGCTCTAGCTGTCGAGGCATCACGCCGGACGCGGCGACCCTGATCGAGGACGGACGGGCATGGCGCGGCCCAAACCCCTGAGCGAGCTGATCGAGCGGTCCCTCGGCCCCGTCTTCGCGGCGCAGGGCTTCGCCTCGACCGACATCCTGGCCTCCTGGTCCGAGATCGTCGGCGAGCGACTCGCCCGGGCCTGCCAGCCGGAGAAGCTCGAATGGTCGCGCCGGCGCGGGGCGTCGCGCGAGCAGCGGCCGGAGCCCGGCACCCTGACGGTGCGGGTCGAGGGCGCCTTCGCCCTCGAGCTCCAGCACCTCGTGCCTCTGGTGATCGAGCGCATCAACCGCCATTACGGCTGGGCCTGCGTCGGCAAGATCCGCCTGCGCCAGGATCGGGTCGCCCAGGCGCATCGGCGGAAGGCCGCCCCCCCGCCCCTCGACCCGGTGCGCCGCGGCGAAGTGGCGCTCGCGGTCTCGACCGTGAGCGAGGCGGCGCTCCGCGACGCCCTCGACCGCCTCGGCCTCGCGGTATTGGGCGCGCAGCGCTCGCGCTGATCCGCATCGTCGGCGGGCGTGCAGCCCGCCGCAAGCCCGACCGGGCGCCGGCACCCCTGTGCCGGACGCCGCCGCGGCACGCGGCGGCACCAACGACAGAAGCGTCGCGGGCTGTTGATGCCTCGGCGGCTTGCCACGAGGCGGCCGGGATTCTACCGCACTCGAACCGCGGACCCTCCCGCAACCGCCCACGAGGACGCCTGCCATGCTCACCCGTCGCGAGGCCCTGACACTCACCGGCTCGGCCCTCGGCGCGGCTCTGCTCGCGCCGGCCCTGCCGCTCTCCGCCCTTGCTCAGGGCCCGGTGATCGACGGCCTGATGCAGCCCGGCCCGCTCGGCGACGTCTGGCTCGGGCCGGACAACGCTCGCTGCACCATCATCGAATACGCCTCGATGACCTGCTCGCACTGCGCCGCCTTCCACAAGACGACCTGGCCGACGCTCAAGGAGCGCTGGATCGACACCGGCAAGGTCCGCTTCACCCTGCGCGAGTTCCCCCTCGACCCGCTCGCCACCGCGGCCTTCATGCTGGCCCGCTCCGACAACGCGGCGCGCTACTACCCGATCACCGACATGCTGTTCGACCAGCAGGCGAACTGGGCCTTCGTCCCGAAGCCCCTCGACGCCCTGGAGCAGATGATGCGCCAGGCCGGTTTCTCGAAGGAGAAGTTCGAGGCCACCCTCAAGGACCAGAAGCTCTACGACGGCGTCAACGCCGTGAAGGAGAAGGCGATGACCACCTTCAAGGTCAACGCCACGCCGACCTTCTTCATCAACGGACAGAAGTACCAGGGCGAGATGACGATCGACGGCATGGAGAAGGTGATCAAGCCGATCGTGGGGGCGTAACGCGCTTCCTTATATCAGGCGGCTCCAAGTAAGGCGCAGGCTTGTCCTCTCTCCGCAGTCGCAGAGCTGTCGGGGAAACGAAAGAGCGCAGGTTTTCCCCTCCCCCCTCTGCGGGGGAGGGTGCCCTACGGCGAGTGCGAAGCACTCGTGCGTAGGCCGGGAGAGGGGCAGCGCGACGGTGCCGGATGTGGCGCCCTTCATCGAGTGCGCGACCTCTTCGGAAGCGGCGTCCCCTCTCCCGCCCCCCGCTGACGCAGGGGCCACCCTCCCCCGTCCCAAGTCGGGCATGCCCGACTTGGGCACGTAAATGCGGAACTCGGGCAAGCCCGAGGTCCGTGGGGGAAGGAAAAACCGAGCCATTCTTTCTCCCCGGTCAGCCCTGCTGCCCGCAGGGAGAGGAGAGACCCGCACCACAGCCCCCGCGCACCGCGTCCCCCATGAAATTCACGCGCCTGCGCATCGTCGGCTTCAAGACCTTCGTCGAGCCAAGCGAGTTCCTGATCGAGCCCGGCCTGACCGGGGTGATCGGGCCGAACGGCTGCGGCAAGTCGAACCTCGTCGAGGCCCTGCGCTGGGTGATGGGGGAGAGCTCGCACAAGAGCATGCGGGCGTCCGGCATGGACGACGTGATCTTCTCGGGCTCCGGCGGGCGGTCCGGGCGCAGCCACGCCGAGGTCACCCTCACCCTCGACAACGGCGCCCGTACCGCGCCCGCCGCCTTCAACGCCGCCGACCTGCTGGAGGTCTCGCGCCGCATCGACCGGGGCGCCGGCTCGACCTACCGGGTCAACGGCCGCGAGGTCCGGGCCCGCGACGTCCAGCTGATGTTCGCCGATGCGGCGACCGGTGCGCGCTCCCCCGCCATGGTGCGCCAGGGCCAGGTGGCCGAGCTGATTGCCGCGAAGCCCCAGGCGCGCCGGCGCATCCTGGAGGATGCCGCCGGCATCGGCGGCCTGCACGCCCGCCGGCACGAGGCGGAGCTGCGCCTGCGGGCGGCGGAGGACAACCTGTCGCGCGTCGAGGACGTGCTGACGGCGATCACCGCCGGCGTCGAGTCGCTGCGCCGCCAGGCCCGCTCGGCCCAGCGCTACCGCGCCATCGCCGCGGAGATCCGCCGGCACGAGGCGTTGCTCCTGCTGATCGGACACACGAATGCCCGCCGCGAGGTTCTGGCGTCGGAGGCAGCCCTGGCCCAGGCCCTCGACCGCTTGAGCCGCGCGCAAGCCGAGCAGGAAGAGTCGGCGACCGCGCAGGGGATCGCCGCCGCTGCCTTGCCGCGCCTGCGCGAGGCGGAGGGCGCCGCTTCGGCCGAGGTGCAGCGCCTGATGCTGGCGGGGGCGCAGCTCGAGGCGCAGGAGCGCCGCAGCGCCGAGCGCCTGCGCGATCTCGGACGGAGGATCGCCGACTTGCGCCGCGACCTCGCCCGCGAGGCCGCCTCCCGGGACGACGCGCGCACGACCCTGGCGCGCCTGGACGGCGAGGCGGCGGCCCTGGACGCGGCCGAGGACGGGAGGACCGCGCGCGAGGAGGCCGCCGCGCGGGAGGCCGCCGCGGAGCGAGACCTCGCCCTCGCGGAAGGAGCGCTCGCCGCTGCGCAGGGCGCCCAGGCCGAGCACGCGGCGCGGCGCGGCGCCCTGATCCGCGCCGCCGCCGACGAGCGCGCCCGGGCGGCGCGGCTCGCCGGCGAGCAGGCCCGCCTCGCCCGCGAGGCCGCGGCGGCGGGAGAGGCCGGGGCGGAAAGGCTCGCCGCCTTGCGCGGGGCCTACGACGAGGCAAGGGAGGTGGCCGAGGACGCCGAGGCGGCGGCGGCCGCCGCCCGCGACGCGGTGGCCGAGGCGCGCGAGGCCGAGGCGCGGGGCCGGCCGGTCCTGGCGGCGGCGGAGCGCGAGGCGGCGCGGCTCGACACCGAGGCCCGTACCCTCGCCCGCCTGGTGGCGCCGGGCGCGGAGTCCCACTTTCCGCCGGTCCTCGACGCGCTCACGGTCGAGCCGGGCTACGAGGCGGCCCTGGCGGCGGCGCTCGGCGACGACCTGGAGGCCGCCCTCGACCCGCAGGCCCCGACCCACTGGGCGATGCCGCCCGATCCCGGCACCGATCCGGCCCTGCCGGCCGGCGCCAGCCCGCTCGCCGAGCGGGTCGCCGGCCCGGCGGCCCTCGCCCGCCGCCTGCGGCAGGTCGGCGTGGTGGAGCCGACGGAGGCGGCGGCGTTGCGCGAGCGCCTGCATCCGGGCCAGCGCCTCGTCACGCGGCGGGGCGACCTCCATCGCTGGGACGGCCTCACCGCGGCGGCGGAAGCGCCGCGGCCGGCGGCGCGGCGGCTGTCCGAACGCAACCGGCTCGAATCGTTGAGCGAGGCCGCGGCCGAGGCCCGGGAGCGGGCGGAGGCCGCACGGGAGGCCCACGACGCGCTCCAGGCCCAGGCGGAGGCCGCGGCGGAGGCCGAAATCCGCGCCGTCGAGGGCGTCCGCCTCGCCCGCCGCACCCTCGATGGCGCCCGCGAGAATCTGGCCCAGGCCGAGCGCCGGGAGGCCGAGGCCGTCGCCCGCCGGACCGCCCTCGCCGAGGGCGAGGCGCGCCTCGCCCTCGACGCGGAGGAGGCCGCCGCCCGGATCGAGGCCGCCGAGGAGGCACTGAGTGCCCTCGACGAACCGGAAGATCTCGCCGCCCGCCTCGACGAGGCCCGCGCCCTCGCCGAGGCGCGGCGGCTGTCCGCCGCCGAGGCCCGGGCCGCCCGCCTGTCGCTGACCCGCGCCGCCGAAGAGGCCGCCGCCCGCCGCGCGGCGCTGGCCGCCGACCGGGCGCGCTGGCAGGAGCGGGCCGAGCGGGCCGACGCCGTGCTGGAGGAGTTCGAGGACCGCCTCGCGGCGGCGGAGGAGGAGCAGGCTGAGCTCGCCGAGGCGCCCGAGAGCTTCGCGGAGGAACGCCGCCGCCTGACCGCCGCGACGGAGGCCGCGGACGCCGCCCGCGCGCAGGCCGGCGAGCGCCTGAATGCGGGGGAACGGATCCTGGCCGAGGCCGAGGCCCGGGCGCGGAATGCCCTCGATGCCTTCGCCTCGGCCCGCGAGACCCGGGCCGCGGCGACGGCCGCCCACGAGGCCTTGACGCGGCGCCTCGCCGAGGTGGTCCGCGCCATCGCCGATGGCCTGGAGACCACGCCGGAGGGCCTCTATGGTCTCGCCGACGTCACGCCCGGCGATCCCCTGCCGGAGGGTGGCGCCGTCGAGGCGAAGGCCGCGGCCTTGCGGGCCGACCGCGACCGGCTCGGCGCCGTGAACCTGCGGGCCGAAGAGGAGCTGCGCGAGACGGAAGGGCGGCGCGACGAGTTGGGCCGCGAGCGCGACGAGCTGATCGAGGCGATCCGGCGCCTGCGCGGCGCGATCCAGAGCCTCAACCGCGAGGGGCGCGAGCGGCTGCTCGCCGCCTTCACGGCGGTGAACGGGCATTTCGAGCGGCTGTTCACGACCCTGTTCGGCGGCGGCACCGCCGAGCTGACCCTGGTCGATTCCGACGACCCGCTGGAGGCGGGCCTCGACATCCTGGCCCGTCCCCCGGGCAAGAAGCCACAGACCATGACGCTCCTGTCGGGCGGCGAGCAGGCGCTCACCGCCACCGCCCTGATCTTCGCGGTGTTCCTGACCAACCCGTCGCCGGTCTGCGTCCTCGACGAGGTCGACGCCCCCCTCGACGACGCCAATGTCGAGCGCTACTGCGACCTGCTCGCCGCGATGGCGCGCGACACCGACACCCGCTTCCTCGTCATCACCCACAACCCGATCACCATGGCGCGGATGGACCGGCTGTTCGGCGTGACCATGGCCGAGCGGGGGGTGTCGCAGCTCGTCTCGGTCGATCTCGCGACCGCGGAGCGGCTGGCCGAGACGGTTTGACGGCGCACCCGCGTGCGGTGCGGAATCCGTCGAAAGTCCAATGACTTAACGCCTATTCGGGGTGCCTTGACACCCAAGGTGGGCGAAACTATGGTGCGCCCGCTCGACGGGGGTAGCCGGACCGGATCTCCTCATCCTTCACGCGCGAGGTTTCGCCATGAGCGGCAACGACCCGCGGGGGAAGGACGGCACCGGTGAGGGCTCCTCCCCCGACGACGACCTCTCCGCGAGGCTCAAGCGTCTCGAGATGCAGATCGACCGGAAGCGCCCCGCGGCGTCTCCCGATCTTTCTGCGCGTCAAGGCAGCGGCCAGCCCTCGTCCCTCGGCATCGCCATGCGGCTGTCCACGGAATTCGTGGCCGGCGTCCTGGCGGGCGGCCTACTCGGCTGGGGCTTCGATCGTCTCCTGGGCACCAAGCCCTGGGGCCTGATCGTCCTGCTCGTCCTGGGCTTCGCGGCCGGAATCTACAACGTGATGCGCGTTTCCGGATTTTTTCCGGCCGCGGACACGAAGAAAGGCCCGCCAGGGTCTTGATCATCCGGTGGATGCCGTGCATCCGCCTGCACGGATTGGCAGCGCGGCGGGAGAAACCCGCGGCAGCGACACACGAGGGGGCGGGACCGGCATGGCCGTCAAGATGGATCCGATCCACCAGTTCGAGCTGAAGCCGCTGGTTTCGTTCGGGCATATCGGCCACCAGAACATCGCCTTCACCCAGTCGGCGCTGTACATGTTCCTGGCCGTGGGGCTCATCGCGCTCCTGACGATCTGGGCCACGAAGAGCCGCGCGGTGGTGCCGGGCCGGGCGCAGTCCCTGGCCGAGGTGTTCTACGAGTTCATCGGCCAGACGGTGCACCAGTCGGCCGGCCACGGCAGCGAGCGCTTCGTGCCGCTGGTGTTCTCCCTGTTCATGTTCGTGCTGCTGCTGAACCTGTTCGGGATGATCCCCTACGCCTTCGCGGTGACCAGCCACATCATCGTCACCTTCATGCTGGCGCTGGTGGTGATCCTCACCGTGGTGATCTACGGCTTCATGGCCCACGGCACCCACTTCCTCGGCCTGTTCGTGCCCCCCGGCGTGCCCGGCTGGCTCAAGCCGCTGATCGTGATGATCGAGGTCGTGTCGTTCATCTCCCGGCCGATCAGCCTCTCGGTCCGTCTCTTCGCCAACGTGCTGGCGGGCCACATCGCGCTGAAGATCTTCGCGGGCTTCGTCCCGGCCCTCCTCGCCGCCGGCGTCTGGGGCATCCTCTCTCCCCTGCCCCTCGCCCTCTCGGTCGCCGTCACGGCCCTCGAGATGCTGGTCGCGGTGCTGCAGGCCTACGTCTTCGCGACGCTGACCTCGATCTACCTCAGCGACGCCCTGCATCCGGGCCACTAAGGCGGCGGGGCCGTCACACGGCCCCCAAGCCTCCGCCCGCGATCAGACTCCCAGAGCTTCCCACCCCGGTTCGCCGTGTCGCGGCCGGATACCACCCGCCAGACGACTAGACGACCTTAGGAGCATCAGATGGATCCCGTTGCTGCGAAGTACATCGGCGCCGGCCTCGCCTGCCTCGGCATGGCGGGCGCCGCCGTGGGCCTCGGCAACCTGTTCGGCCAGTTCTTCGCCGGCGCCCTGCGCAACCCCTCCGCGGCCGACAGCCAGCGCCCGAACCTGCTCCTCGGCTTCGCGCTGACCGAGGCGCTGGGCATCTTCTCGCTGCTCGTCGCGCTGCTGCTGCTGTTCGCCGTCTGATTTCGGCGAGGATTGCCTGACAAGAGGTGGTCCACCCCGCGCACCGGGCTTCACACGAGGCTCCGGTGCGCGTGCGTTAGGGGCACCTGATACCACTTCGTGCAGCCGCCGCTCCTGCTGAGGCGCGGTGGCCAGAGAGCGTCACGATCGCGTTGCAATCGCGAAGCTCTCTAGGCTTCTGGTTTTGCCGCATTTTCTTCGACGAACCGGTATCCACTTCGTCGGAAAATGCTCTAGACGGCCGGCCCGGCCGAGCGCTCGGCGGGAGCGCTTCGTCTCCCCCACACCCGGACGACACCATGGCGCAGCCACATGCACCCGCCCCCCTGAAGGAGGGGCTGATTCACGAGCCGGCCTCCGAGCATGGCGGCGGCTTTCCGCCGTTCGAGAGCAGCACCTTCGTCGCGCAGATCCTCTGGCTCGCGCTCGCCTTCGGCCTGCTCTACTACCTGATGTCGAAGATCGCGCTGCCGCAGATCGCCGGCATCCTGCACGACCGGCAGACCCGGCTCTCCGGCGACCTCGACCAGGCCGCCCGCGCCAAGTCCGAGGCCGACGGCGCCCGCGACACCTACGAGCGCGCCCTCAAGGACGCCCAGTCCAAGGCCAAGGGCATCGCCCAGACCACCCGCGAGCAGCTCGCCGCCGAGGCCGAGACGCGCCGCAAGTCCCTCGAGGCCGACCTGGCGGTGAAGCTCGCCGAGGCCGAGACCCAGATCCGCACCCGCACCGCGACCGCGATGGGCAGCGTGCGCGAGGTGGCCGCCGACGCCGCGACCGCGATCGTCGAGCGCCTGACCGGCCAGGCGCCGGACCGCGCCGCCGTCGAGGCGGCCTACGACCGCACCGCCGAGACCGTGCACTGAGCCGCAGGAGATCAACGACATGCTGTTCGATGCGGAATTCTGGGTCGCGGTCGCCTTCGTGGTGTTCTGCGGCATCGCCTGGAAAGCGGGCGTGTTCGACCAGATCATCGGCGGGCTCGACAAGCGCGGCGCCCGCGTGCGCAAGGAGCTCGAGGAGGCCCGCCGCCTGCGCGAGGAGGCCGAGGCCGTCCTGGCGGATTACAAGCGCCGCCGCTCGGACGCCGAGCGCGAGGCCGCCGAGATCGTCGCCAATGCCCGTGCGGAGGCCGAGGCCGCCGCCGCCGAGGGTCATGCCCGCCTGAACGAGTTCGTCGCCCGCCGCACCAAGGCGGCGGAGACCAAGATCGCCCAGGCCGAGGCCCAGGCCGCCGCCGAGGTGCGGGCCGCCGCGGCGGAAGCCGCCGTGCGGGTCTCCGAGACGATCCTGCGGGAGAAGGTCAGCGGCGACGCCGCCCAGGATCTGGTCCGCCGCAGCCTCGGCGAGGTGCGGACCCGCCTGCGGGCCTGATTCCCTGCGACAATCCGGCAACACGACCTGAGAGCCGCCTTCGGGCGGCTTTCTTATTGGGCGAAAGCGAAAGCCCATTTTCGTCATGCCGCAAAGTTTTCAGGTGCGGTCCCAGGAATTAATTCGAGATATAACGGCAATCTTGCTTCCCGGCGGCGCTGAAGATGCGCGGGTTTTACATGTTTGTCACAAGAGGATCGCCGGCCGCCATTTTCTGTGGCATAGAAGCGAACGAATCGCCGCCGAGCCCGTGATGACCGTCTACTATTTCCATTTCCAATCAGGTCGACGCCTGATCATCGACCCCGAGGGAGTCGAGCTGCGAAGCGCGGCCGATGCGCTGGAAGTGGCGGCGAAGCTCGCGGCGGGCCTGCTCGACGATCGCGAGGTCGCCTGCGACTGGAGGCGCAGCGCCTTCCGTGTCGAGGACCAGCACCAGCGCCCCGTCTTCCGCCTGCCGATGACGACCGTGCGGGCCCGGGAGAACCGCAGCCGGGCGCTGCTGAATTGAACATTGTTCCGCGGGCTGCTTGAGGCGTATCGTCCGAGGATCGCCACCGCGCCTGACATGTCACGAAGCCCAAGAGGACCGGCGATGCCCGATCTCGACACGCTCCTGACCTACACCGCCGTGGTGCTCGGCCTCTTCCTCATTCCCGGCCCCGCCGTGCTACTCGTGCTGGCCCGCGCCTCTGTCGGCGGTCGGCGCGTCGGAATCGCGACTGGTCTGGGGATCGCGGCAGGCGATCTCCTGCACACGGCGATGGCAACGATCGGCTTGTCCGCGGTGCTGATGACCTCGGCCCTGGCATTCAGCCTCGTGAAATATGCCGGCGCCGCCTACCTGATCTATCTCGGTTTTCGCGCGCTGTTCGAGCGCAGCGGAGATCTCCGTCTCGGCTCCGCTCGGCTGGTCGATGCTCGGCTCGCCTTCCGGCAGGCGGTGCTGGCCGAGGTGCTGAATCCCAAGACGGCGCTCTTCTTCCTCGCTTTCCTGCCGCAATTCGTCCATCCCGAGCAGGGATCCGTCGCTGTTCAGCTCGTCGTGCTCGGGCTCGTCTTCGTCGTCATGAGCGCCGTCTATACGGTGCTGATCGCGTTTGCCGCCGGACGCGTCGCCGACTGGCTCGCGCGTCACCGCCGCATCGGTCGCTGGCAGGGCCGGGTCATCGGCGCGATCTATCTGGGGCTCGGCATCCGGCTGGCCCTGCAAGAACGGTAATCCTGGCTTCCTTGGCCGAAGCGCCGGATTTCCCGGCCCGATGCGATCGGGCCGGTACCGGCGATGGCTCACAGCCGGTAGCGGATCTGGTCGGTCCAGAAGCGCTCGAGCCGGGCCAGCGCCGTGTTGAGGCGGCCGAAATCGTCCTCGGAGATGCCGCCGATCGGCTGGATCGTCTTGGCGTGCTTGTCGTAGAGCCCGCGGACGATCTCGTGCACCTCGCGGCCCTTGTCGGTGAGGCTGATGCGCACCGAGCGACGGTCGGTCTTCGAGCGGGCGTGGTGCAGGTAGCCGGTCTCGACCAGCTTCTTGACGTTGTACGAGACGTTCGAGCCGAGATAGTAGCCGCGGGTGCGCAGCTCGCTCGCGGTCAGCTCCTTGTCGCCGATGTTGTAGAGCAGCAGCGCCTGGACGCTGTTGACGTCCTCGCGGCCGCGGCGCTCGAACTCGTCCTTGATCACGTCGAGGAGGCGGCGGTGCAGGCGCTCCACCAGGTGGAGGGCCTCGAGGTAGTGGGGGCGCACCGCGGTCTCGGTCTCGGGAGCGGAGATCGTCTGCGCCACCTTCGTCGCCTGGGTCTTCATCGGAACGCCTCACTCTGTCCGGGGGTGCTCGGCGGTGTCGTCCCGCTCCGCTTATGAGTTCAAATTAGGCGCGCCCCGTGAATGTGAGTTTAAACGACAGGATAAATTCTCGATTTACCTCTGTCGGTAAACCGAAGATGAACCTAATCGTTCACTTTCGAGAAAGGTTGAGGATCAGCGTAGTTCGCGTGAGGCCAGCCAGGAGACCGTGAAGTAGACCAGGATGATCATGCTGTCGAAGGCGAGGCTCGGAATCGACATCGGCAGCAGCTGCGGGGTGAGCAGGGCGAGCACGATCGCCGAGGTGGCGGCGAGCAGCCAGACCACCCCGCCCCAGGCGGTGGCGAGCCACAGGCCCACCGCCGCCAGCAGGTTGATGACCCCGAAATAGACGATCACCGCCTGCCGGCCGATCGGCGCGGTCTCGAACGGCGCGGCGTTGGGGCGGGCGCCCAGGATCTCGGCCCAGGCGCTCAGGCCCTTGACCATCCAGACCACCGCCACGACCCGCATCAGCCAGACCAGCACCACGTCCCAGCGCGTCTCGGGCCGCGGCGCCCGGCGCTCGATGCGGTCGGCCGTCTCCTCGAGCCCCGACCGCCGGGGACCGCCCCGGACCTTGCTCAAGCTGCGCATGGCCTAAGTGAAGCTCGGCTCGCCGGGCATCGGCGCGAAATGGGCCTCGATGTCATCGAGCCGCACCGCCTCCAGGGTGGTGGGCCGCCAGTCCGGCTTCCCGTCGCGGTCGATCAAGACCGAGCGCACGCCCTCGTAGAAGTCGTGCCCGCGCAGGATCCGGCACAGGATGCGGTATTCGAGCTGCATCGCCTCCGGGAAGGCCAGGGAGGCGCCGCGGCGCATCTGGGCGAGCGCCAGGACGAGGCTGGTCGGCGAGCGGGTGCGGATCGTCGCGGCGGATTTTTGCGCGAAGTCGGACCCGGCGGCGTCGAGCCGCGCCAGCACCTCAGGCACGCTGTCGGCCGAGAAGCAGGTTTCGATCAGCGCCCGCTCGGCATGGAGCGGGCCGGGGGCCGGCGCGTCGTGGTGGCCGATCGCCTGCTCGACCGGGCCGCCCTCGCTCAGCGCGTCGCGGATCGCGTCGAAGCGCGCGGCGGGTGCGGCATGGGTGCCGAGCCCGAAGGCCAGCACATCGCCCTGGCCGATCCGCTCGCCGGTGAGCGCGAGATAGGTGCCGACGAAGCCAGGCAGCCGCGGCAGGGCGTAGGTGGCGCCGACATCCGGAAAGAATCCGATGCCGGTCTCGGGCATGGCGAAGGCCGTGCGCTCCGCCGCGACCCGGTGCGAGCCGTGCAGCGACACGCCGACGCCGCCGCCCATCACGATCCCGTCGATCAGCGCGATGTAGGGCTTCGGATAGCGCTGGATCAGGGCGTTGAGTTCGTATTCCTCGCGGAAGAAGGTCTGGGCTTCCTCGAATTTCCCGGCGCTCCCCTCCTCGTGGATGCGGCGGATGTCGCCGCCGGCGCAGAAGGCGCGCTCGCCGGCGCCCTGCACCACCACACGGGTCACGGCAGGGTCCGCCGCCCAGGCATCGAGGGCGGCGCGCATGGCGCGCACCATCTCGAGGGTGAGGGCGTTGAGGGCCTTCGGCCGGTTGAGGGTGATGAGTCCGGCGGCACCCCGCCGCTCGCACAGAACCGCGCCGTCCGCCGTCACGCCCGCGTCGCTCATGATGCACCCTCCCGGTTCGTGCACTCACGACCCTCCCGATCACCGTCGTCGCTGGCTGTAGCGACGTCGGAGCCGCGGGAGTTTCGTGGGAGACACTTAATGGCGGTTAACCGGGCGCGAGCCGCCGCGTCAACGGTACGAGGCGACGCGAAACCCTGCCATGCACCTCCGCCCGGGTTCTGGCGCCGCCCGGTTTGTGCTACCTCCGGATTGGACGAATTCGATGATAACAGGCCCGGCGCGAAGGCGGGCCGCGAGGAGGCCCGATCCCGGATGTCGCAGATCCAGCCGATGCCCCGGCCGCTGGCCCGGGAAGCCGCCCGGACCGAGCCGGCCTCCCTCGGGCTCACCCAGCGCCCGCGGCGCAACCGCAAGGCCGAGTGGTCGCGCCGCCTGGTGCGCGAGACCACGCTGACGGTCGACGACCTGATCTGGCCGATCTTCCTGATCGAGGGCGAGAACCGGCGCGTGCCGGTCGCCTCGATGCCGGGTGTCGAGCGCCTGACCGTCGACGAGGCGGTGCGGGCGGCCGAGCGCGCCGCATCCTTGCGCATCCCGGCGATCTCGTTCTTCCCCTTCGTCGAGCCGTCCCTGCGCGACGCAACGGGCTCCGAGGCATTGAACCGCAACAACCTGGTCTGCCGCGCCGTGCGGGCGGTGAAGAAGGCGGTGCCGGAGATCGGCGTCATCACCGACGTCGCCCTCGATCCCTATACCAGCCACGGCCATGACGGCCTCCTGGAGGACGGGGTGATCGTCAACGACGAGACGGTGGCGCTCCTCGTCGAGCAGAGCCTGATCCAGGCCGAGGCCGGCACCGACGTCATCGCCCCCTCGGACATGATGGACGGGCGGGTCGGCGCGATCCGGGCCGGGCTCGACCGGGCCGGCCACCGCGACGTGCAGATCATGACCTACGCGGCGAAGTACGCCAGCGCCTTCTACGGTCCGTTCCGCGACGCGATCGGCACCAACGCCACGCTGGTCGGCGACAAGCTCACCTACCAGATGGATGCCGGCAACACCGACGAGGCCCTGCGCGAGGTCGCCCTCGACCTCGACGAGGGCGCCGATTCGGTGATGGTGAAGCCGGGCATGCCGTATCTCGACGTGATCCGTCGGGTGAAGGAGAACTTTTCCGTCCCCACCTTCGCCTACCAGGTCTCCGGCGAGTACGCGATGATCGCGGCGGCGGCCCAGAACGGCTGGCTCGACGGCGAGCGCGCCATGATGGAGAGCCTCGCCGCCTTCAAGCGCGCCGGGGCCGACGGCGTCTTCACCTACTTCGCCCCGCGGGTCGCCGAGCGGCTGCGGCAAGGGTGAATGCGGCAAGGGTGAACCTGAGACGACGGGCGAGGTTCGCGGGCCTCGCCGCCCTCCCGGGCCTTGCTCTCCTGGGCCTCGGCGCCTGCGCGGGCACGCCCGATGCCGAGCAGGCCCGGATCTGCCGGCGCGCCCTGCCGACCCTGGTGCCGGCGGGCGCCCGCGTGGCGGTGTTGCGCGAGGCCGCCGGGCCGCAGGAGCGCAGCATCCGCATCGACTTCTCGCAGGAGCGCGAGGGCCGCAGCCCGCTGCCGCGCTACGCGGTCTGCGAGTTCTCCGGGATGAGCCGCACCGACCTCTCAGGCCTGACGAGCGACCGCGGCCCGGTCGGCGGCGCGGCGCTCTACCTGCTCAAGCACTACTACCTCGACACGCCGGACGCGGCGCTCGCCGAGCCGGGGGCGGGCTGACGCGGCCCCGCGCGGGCTCTACAGTGAGGGCGCCCGGAGAGTCGCGCTTGAGCCAGCCCTACGCCATCACCCCGGACGACGTCGTCCGGGCCGCCCACACCATCCGCGGCCACGTGCTGCGCACGCCGCTAGTGCCGGCGCCGCGCCTGTCGGAGCTGACCGGGGCGCGGGTCCTCGTCAAGCACGAGAACATGCAGGCGACCGGCGCCTTCAAGGAGCGCGGCGCGGTCAACCGACTGAGCGCCCTCTCGGCCTCCGAGCGCCGCCGCGGCGTGGTGGCGATGTCGGCCGGCAACCACGCCCAGGCGGTGGCCTACCACGCGCGGCGCCTCGGCATCCCGGCCACCATCGTGATGCCGGCGACGACCCCGCTGGTGAAGGTCGAGAACACCCGCGCCCACGGCGCCACGGTTGTCCTGGAGGGCGAGACCCTGGTCGAGTCGGCGGCGGCGGTCGACCGGCTGGTCGAGGCGCACGGCTTCGTGCTGGTCCACCCCTACGACGATCCCCTGGTGATGGCCGGCCAGGGCACCATCGCCCTCGAGATGCTGGAGGACGCGCCCGACCTCGACTGCCTGGTCGTGCCGATCGGCGGCGGCGGGCTGATGAGCGGCATCGCGATCGGGGCGAGCCTGCGGCCGCGGGTGGCGCTCTATGGGGTCGAGGCCGCGCTCTACCCCTCCTTCCTCAACGCCATCGACGGGCAGGAGCGGCCGATCGGCGGCCCGACGCTGGCCGAGGGCATCGCCGTCAAGACCGTCGGCCGCCTGACCCTGCCGATCATCCGCGACCTCGTGCGCGAGATCATCCTTGTCGACGAGCCGCAGATCGAGCGGGCGGTGCACGACTACGCTACGCTCCAACGCAGCCTCGCCGAGGGCGCCGGCGCCGCCGGCCTCGCGGCCCTGCTGGCCCGGCCCGACCTGTTTTCCGGCCGCACCGTGGGCCTGGTGCTCTGCGGCGGCAACATCGACGCGCGGCTGCTCGCCTCGGTGATGGTGCGCGAACTGGAGCGCGAGGACCGCATCATCTCGTTCCGGATGACCGCGAGCGACCGGCCCGGCGTGCTCGGCCGGGTGGCCGGGCGGCTGGGAGAGCTGGGCGCCAACATCCTGGAGGTCTCGCACGGCCGGCTCCACCTCGACGTGCCGGCGAAAAGCGTCTCGATCGACGTGACGATCGAGACGCGCGGACCCGGCCACACCGCCGAGATCCTCGACACGCTGAGCCGTGAGGGATTGGAGCCGCGGCGGATCGGGCCGCACGGGAATGCGGCGGCCGGGAGCTGACCCCGGCGCGCCTCGTCGGAGGGCCATGATCACCGCGTCTGCTCCCGCGTCAGCAGCGTACGGTCCGGCGCGGCCTCCTGCTTGTCCTGGTACAGGGGCACGATCGCCCGCAGCCAGGCCCGCGTGTCGCGGCCGCCGTAATTGCGCTCGATCACGTCGCGGGTGACGAAGGCCTGGAGGTTCACCGGGCCGAAATTGTACCCGACCAGCCCGCCGACCGCGACCTGCCCCTGCGAGCGATAGCGGGCGACGCCCGTCGGCAGATCGGTCGAGCCGAAGGCGACCGCGCCGAGCTGCCACTTGCCGAAGTTGCGGGTCGCCGTCAGGTCGAGGTTCATGTAGTCGGGATAGGTCGCGACGCCCGGGGGCGGCCGGTCGCCGAGGAAGTGGCCGTAGAACAGGTGCGCGGTCACGTTCCAGTCGTTGCCGACGTAGCTGAGCGCGAAGCGGTGCGTCAGCGACGAGGTCTGCGTCGTGAAGCCGGTCCTGCTGGGTAAATAGCCGCCGAGCAGGTAGCTGAAGCCGACGTCGCCGCCGAGATCCCAGGCGAGCTGGGCGGCGAGCAGCGGCTGGCCGACGCCGCTCTGCCAAGCGCTGTCCTGCGGACCGACCGCCGAGTAGGGCAGGCCGGCGAAGAGCTGCAGCCGGCCGCCGGCGATGTCCCACGGCGTCGCCCAGGCGAGCGTCGTCGTGTTGACGTTGAGCGGCGTCACCCCCGGGCTGGTCTGGCGGACGCCGAAATTCGTGGCGGTGATCCAGTAGAGGCCGTGCGGGATCTGCGCACCGACCGGCAGCCCGACCGACTGCCCGGGCTGGGCGGCGGAGCCGGCCTCGGCCGGGCCGGATAGTCCCAAAGCGAGGCCGGCGGCGACGAGCGCCCGCCGGAGCGGGAAGCGGAACTTCGCACCGGCCGGCTCACCCCTGTGGGCCGCCGCGCGGACAGCGCGGCTGCCGTCCCTCCGCAGCACGTCAGCGAGAGCGACACTCCGGCCCTCGTCCCGTACCCATTGCCGAGATTCTCGATAAGACGATGTCGAATGCCAAAACTTCGAATACCAAGACTTCGAGCGGAAGGACTTCGGACACGTCTTCCCCAACGCGCTTCTCCCCATGTCTCGGCTGTCGCGCTTGCGGCCTGATTGTCGTGACGAGACGCCCGGCGGCTCCCATCCGGCGCCGCCGGGACGCGGCGGGTCAGCGCCGCCCCGGCTGGACCGCCCAGGCCGGCACGCCGGCGCCGCGCGGGAGAAGGCGCGTCGCCGGATCGGCCATCATCGGCGCGCCGAGCAGCTGTCCGGTGCCGTGCGCCTGCGAATGGGTGGAGCGCGGGTCGTGATAGGGGTGATGGACGTAGCTGCTCATATGCGCGCCGCCCGCCGGCATTCGTCCGCCCCCGCCGCCATCGGCCTGGGCCGCGCCCGCGAGAAGCGGCAGGGCCAGGGTGGCGGCGATCAGGGTGGTGACTGCGCGTGTCGTCATCGATCCATCCTCGATCCGGGGCCCGGTTCCTGCTCGGAGGAGCCGGCCTGTTTCCATATCGAGAGCCTGAAATACTATGAAAATGATTGATGTGCGCACGCGCACATCAAGTATATCACAGATTAATCCCGCAAACTCTACAGCAATGTGCGTAGCGGCACGTGCCGATCCGGATCTCGATCCGATCCGGGATGACGCAGATGCGAGACTGACCGATGCGAGCTGTCGCAACGACGACACCCTTGAGCCGGAGCGCGCCCGCGCCCACCTTATCCGGGCGGGCGAACAGGCGGAGACGGACGCGATGGCAAATTCCTGGCAAGGCGGACCCTATGGTGGGCCGTATCAGGGCAATCCCTACCAGCAGGGCACGATCCCCCCGGGCGGACCGGGCTGGGCCGGGCCGCCAGTGCTGGTGGCGCACGGCTCGCTGTCGCGGCGCTTCATCGCCTACCTGCTCGACATCCTGTTCATCTTCGGCTTCAGCTGCCTCTTGTGGCTGGCGATCTCGCTTCTCGGGGTCATCACCTTCGGGGTCGGCTGGGCGCTCTACGCGATCCTGCCGGCGAGCGGCATCCTCTACAGCGCGATCACCGTCGGCGGTCCGCGCCAGAGCACGCTGGGCATGCGGATGATGGGCCTGCGGGCGGTGCGGGCGACCACCGGCGGGCCGATCGACTGGATCACCGCAGGCGTGCACGCGTTGCTGTTCTACGTCGCGCTGTCGACCTTCCTGCTCTGGGTGCTCGATATCGGCATCGGCGTGCTGCGGGCCGACCGGCGCATGGGCCACGACCTCGTCCTCGACCTCGCGGTCGTCCACGAGGCGTGAGGGGCGCGAGAGCGCACCCTAGAGCTGCAACCTTCGGCCCCCGTCGCGCTTAATTGTCAGGATTCTTCGTCGGCGCGGCCTGCCCCTGTTGAGGCAGGCCGCGCCGGTGCTATCCTGCTCTTCCCGGCGCCGCGCCGGTCCCTGCCTGCGAGAACACCGAAGCGTGACCAGCCATCCGCGGGACGCACCGCAGTTCTACCTCACGGCGCCCTCGCCGTGCCCCTACCTGCCCGGGCAGCAGGAGCGGAAGGTCTTCACGCATCTCGTCGGCCGGCGCGCCCGCGACCTCAACGAGATCCTGACCCAGGGCGGCTTTCGCCGCTCGCAGACCATCGCCTACCGGCCGGCCTGCGAGACCTGCCGCGCCTGCATCTCGGTGCGGGTGGTGGTCGACGACTTCTCGCCTAGCGACAGTCAGCGCCGGGTGCTGAAGCGCAACCGCGACCTCGTCGGCCAGGCCCAGGCCAATCGCCCGGCCTCGGAGCAGTACGCGCTGTTTCGCCGCTACCTCGACGCGCGCCACGGCGACGGCGGCATGGTCGACATGACGGTGCTCGACTACGCCATGATGGTCGAGGACAGCCACGTCGAGACCCACCTCGTGGTCTACCGCAAGCGCGGGCCCGACACGGCGATCAACGGCCGCGGCACCGGTGCGCCGGTCGCCGTCTGCCTCACCGACGTGCTCTCCGACGGGCTGTCGATGGTCTATTCCTTCTACGATCCAGTGGAGGCCGAGCGCTCGCTCGGCACCTTCATGATCCTTGACCACATCGAGCGCGCCCGCAGCCTCGGCCTGCCCTACCTCTACCTGGGCTATTGGGTCGAGGGCTCGCGCAAGATGCAATACAAGGCAAAGTTCACCCCCCAGGAGCGGCTGATGCCGAACGGCTGGGCCCGGGTGGAGGAAGCCTGACGCGGCCCAGCCCCGAAAGAGTGTCGCGGCCGGGCCACAGGCCGGCCGCGTCATCTTTTCGGCATCGTAACCCGTTCGTCGCAAGCTTGACCGGACCGGTCCCGGCCTGCCCCATTGTGGCCCAAAAGCGGCGCGGCGACGCCGCAGGGGCTCGGGGGAAGCGACATGACAACGGGTTTCGGACGCCTGCGGCGGGCGGGCATGGCGGCTTTGCTCCTCGCCGGCACGGCTCTGGCGAGTGCGCAAGGTGCGGCCGCGCAGGGGGTGACCGGGCTCACGGTCTTCGGCGACAGCTACGCCGATACCGGCAACGTCGTGCGCCTCACCGGCCGACCCCTCGGCTTTCCCTACGTGAACGGCCGCTACTCCAATGGCGCCAACTTCGTCGACGGCCTGCAGGCGATCTACGGCCTGCCCGATTCCGCCGTGACCAACTACGCCGTCGGCGGCGCCCAGACCGGCACCGGCAATGTCGGCTCAAGCCTGCTGCCGGGCCTGACGCAGGAGGTGGCGGCGTTCCTGGCGAGCGGGCAGCGCCTCGGCCCCGGCAACCTCGTGGCGATCAACATCGGCGGCAATGACGGCATCGCGGCGACGCTCGCCGGCCTCACCCCGGCCCAGGCTCCGCTCCTCGGCCGGGCCTCGGCGGCGAATGCCGTCGGCAGCGTCGGCCAGCTCGTCGGCGCGGGCGCCGGCACGATCGTGTTCAACGGCTTCACCACGCTCAATGGCCTCCCGCGGGTGGCCGCCTCGGGCAACGCCGCCTCGGGCGACCTGTTCGCCCGCTCCTACTTCGACGGGCTGCAGGCCGGCCTCGCGCCCTATGCGGCCGCCGGCACCCGGATTGTCCTCCTCGACAACGGCCAGATCTTCCAGCGCATCATCGCCGAACCGGGCCGCTACGGATTCGCGAACACCAGCACGCCCTGCGCCCTCGTCGCCGCCTGCGCCACCGCCCCGAAGGCGGTGCAGAACACCTTCCTGTCCCTCGACGGGGTGCACCTGACCGAGGGCGGCTACCTCGTCCTGTCGCGCTACATGGCGAACGCGCTCGCGGCGCCGAACGGCATCGCCGCCCAGGCCGAGCTCGGCCAGATCGGCACGACGAGCTTCGCCGGCGCCCTGCTCCAGCGCCTCGACGCCTACCGGCTCTTCGCCCCCCTGCCCGGCGAGGCGACGGGCGCCCTGAGCACCACCGGCGTCGCGCCGCTCGGCGCCACGCCGAGCCCGCTGATCGTGTGGGGCCAGGGCGGCTACGCCGGCGGCAGCCGGGCGACCCGGGGCTTTGCCACCGGCTACGACTACGACAGCCCGAGCGGCACGATCGGGATCGAGGCGACGCCCACCCCGGGCGTGCGCTTCGGCGTCGCCTTCAACTACGCCAACCCGCACGCGAACCTCCGCGGCGGCGTCGGCACGATCGACGTCGACAGCTACGGCTTCGCCGCCTACGGCTCGTTCACCGGAACCAACCTGTTCGCCGACGCGGTCCTGGCCTATGGCCGCCACGACTATTCCGTGACCCGGCCCGGCGTGATCGACCCGCTGAACGGCGCGACCGGTGGCGACAGCGTCGCGGTGGCGGCGAAGGCGGGCTACCTGTTCGATATCGTCGGGCCGGTGCGCCTCGGGCCGATCGTCGGCCTCACTTACGCCACCACCCGGGTCGGCGCTTATACCGAGCGGGGCGACCCGGTGCTGACGCAGGCCGTCGGCGCCACCGGGCTCGAGTCGCTCGTCGGCCGCGCCGGCCTGCAGCTGCGCGCCGCGCCCTTCAGCCTCGTCGGCCTGCCGGTGCGGGCCTTCGTCAACGTCACCGCCGAGCACGAATTTTTGGACGGCGGCCGCACGCTGGTGACCTCCTTCACCTCGACCCCGCTCCTGCCGATCCTGACCCCACTGGGTCGCGGGACGCGCGGCACCTACGGCCTCGTCGAGGCGGGGCTGTCCGCCGACGTGACGCCGGGGGTGAGCCTGACCTTGACCGGGGGTACCACCTTCGCCCGGACGGGTGGGGACGGGTATGCGGTGAATGGCGGACTCACCATGCGGTTTTAGACCGTCCCGATCCCGGTGACGGGCATCCGCCCCACCGATCGACGCTGCCCGGGGCCGGGATGCGATCGCGCCCCGGTGAACCCGGACGCGGCGGACCGCCCCGGTCTTTCGCTGAAGGGCAGTCCCTCCCCTTCCTTGCCTTCTCGGTCCGCATCCCATAGCCGTCGCGGCATCCCAACCCCGCCCTTCATGCAGGAGCCCCGACGATGATCCCCCGCTACAGCCGGCCCGAGATGACGGCGATCTGGTCGCCGGAGACGCGTTTCCGGATCTGGTTCGAGATCGAGGCCCATGCCACCACGGCTCTGGCCGAGCTCGGCGTCGTGCCGAAGGAGGCCGCCGCCAAGGTGTGGGAGAAGGGCCGCGACGCGGTGTTCGACGTCGCGCGGATCGACGAGATCGAGCGCGTCACCAAGCACGACGTGATCGCGTTCCTGACCCACCTCGCCGAGATCGTCGGGCCCGAGGCGCGCTTCGTCCACCAGGGCATGACCTCGTCGGACGTGCTCGACACCTGCCTCAACGTGCAGCTCGTCCGCGCCGCGGACCTGCTCATCGCCGACATCGACGGGCTGCTCGCTGCGCTCAAGCGCCGGGCATTCGAGCACAAGCTCACCCCGACCATCGGCCGTTCGCACGGCATCCACGCCGAGCCGGTCACCTTCGGGCTCAAGCTCGCCCAGGCCTATGCCGAGTTCGAGCGCGCCCGGGCCCGTCTGGTCGCGGCCCGCGCCGAGGTCGCGACCTGTGCCATCTCGGGCGCGGTCGGCACCTTCGCCAACATCGACCCGCGGGTCGAGGAATACGTCGCCGAGAAGATGGGGCTGGTCCCGGAGCCGGTCTCGACGCAGGTCATCCCGCGCGACCGCCACGCGATGTTCTTCGCCGTGCTCGGCGTCGTCGCCTCGTCGATCGAGCGGCTGGCGATCGAGGTGCGCCACCTGCAGCGCACCGAGGTGCTGGAGGCGGAGGAATACTTCTCCGAGGGCCAGAAGGGCTCCTCTGCGATGCCGCACAAGCGCAACCCGGTGCTGACCGAGAACCTGACGGGTCTCGCCCGCATGGTGCGGTCCTACGCCCTGCCGGCGATGGAGAACGTGGCGCTCTGGCACGAGCGCGACATCTCGCACTCCTCGGTCGAGCGGATGATCGGCCCGGACGCCACCGTCACCCTCGACTTCGCGCTCGCCCGCCTCACCGGCGTGGTCGACAAGCTGCTGGTCTATCCCGAGCAGATGCAGCGCAACCTCGACCGGCTCGGCGGCCTCGTCCACTCGCAAAGGGTGCTGCTGGCGCTGACGCAGGCCGGCGTGTCGCGCGAGGACGCCTACCGGCTGGTCCAACGCAACGCGATGCCGGTCTGGCGCGGCGAGGGCGACTTCCTCACCCTGCTCCAGGCCGATCGTGAGGTGACCGCGGCGCTCAAGCCCGAGGCGATCGCCGAGTGCTTCGACCTCGGCTACCACCTCAAGCACGTCGACACGATCTTCCGGCGGGTGTTCGGGTCGGAGAAGTAGGCGAAGGGGTCGGGCGCCCCTGGGCGCCCGGCCACGCTATGCTGAGATATTGAGTGCTTGGCGCGCCTGCTCCCGCGCCCGCCGCGACGGCCTGATGCCGTTGACGTGGGACTGCCTCACGGAGTTGGAGGCATTTCTGTAGCGAGCGAATCAGATGGCGATAGGGCGACGGACGACCTCGCGCGCCTGTATCGATTCTGATACATTCGATGCGTGAAACCGATCTCCTTCCTCGGCGACAGTCGTAGCGTCCTTCAACGCTTCCCAGACGCCGCGCGTTATCAAGCGGGAGTCGAGTTGCGGGCGGTACAGAGAGGGCTGCATCCGAACGACTGGAAGCCCATGCGGACGGTCGGCCCGGGAGTCAGGGAGATCCGCATCAGGGAAATGTCCGGCGCTTTCAGGATCATCTACTTGGCGACCTTACCGGACTGCGTGCTGGTGCTGCACGCATTTCAAAAGAAGACCCAGCAGACGTCTCGCACCGACATAGAACTGGCGGCCAAGCGGCTCAGGGATTGGCAGGCACGACATGACGAATGAGACATTCGCGAACGTCTTCGACGCCCTGACCGACGATCCGGTGGAGGCCGCGAACATGACTGCGCGAGCGGACCTGCTGCTCCAGATCCGCGAGCGGATCCGGAGCTGGGATCTACCCCAGGAACAGGCCGCAGCCAGATTGCACCTGACCCGCCCGCGGCTCAACGATCTGATGCGCGGCAAGCTCGACAAGTTCTCGCTCGACGCGCTGGTCAACATCGCGACCGCCGCGGGCTTCGTCCTGCGCATCCACCTGGAGGATGCCGCCTGACGGCAGCGTCAGACCCGCGCCCGCGGGTCGTGCCGCCCCAGCCGCTCCAGCAAGAAATCCACCTCGGCCTTCGCCGTCGCCGACAGGCCGGCCCCCGGCTTGCGCTGGGCGTCCGAGGCCAGGATGCCGCGGCGCATCATCACGTATTTGCGCACCGCCAGCCCCAGGCCCGGCTGCTGCTCGTAGCGCAGGAGCGGCAGGTGGGCGTCGAAGATGTCGTGGGCGCGCTCGCGCTCGCCGGCGCCTGAGAGCCGCACCACGTCGACCAGCATCTCCGGGAAGGCATAGCCGGTATTGGCGCCGTCCGCCCCGCGCTCGCACTCGAAGTCGAGGAAGAGGCCGCCATTGCCGCACAGGATCGAGATCGGCCGCAGCGAGCCGTCGCGCTGGAAGGCGCGGAGCGCCGAGATCTTTTCCAGCCCCGGCCAGTCCTCGTGCTTGAGCATGACGCAGTTCGGGTTGTCGGTGACGATGCGGCGGATGACGGCCGGCGTCATCACCACGCTCAAGGTCAGCGGATAGTCCTGGATCACGAACGGCACGTCGGGCCCGATCACCTCGGCGGCCTGGGCGTAGTAGCCGACGATCTGGTCGTCGGTGCGCAGGGACGGCGGCGGGGCGATCATCACGGCCGCCGCACCCGCATCCATCACCGCGCGGGTGAGCGAACCCATCGCGGCGAAGCCCGGGGCCGAGACGCCGATGACGACCGGCAGCTTCGTGCGCCGGATCACCCGCGAGGCCAGCGCCACGGCTTCCGCGCCGTCGAGCTTGGGCGCCTCGCCCATGATGCCGAGCACGGTGAGGCCTGTGGCGCCGATCTCGCCGTAGAAATCGGTCATCCGGTCGACCGAGGCCTCGTCGATGCGGCCGTCCGGGTGGAACGGGGTCGGGGCGATGGGGAAGACGCCCTTCGCGTCGGAGGTGAGCCGCATGTCGTTTCCTCTCGTGTTCGCCGGACGATAGGTCTTAGGCGCGGCCAAGCGCAACCGCCGCGCGCACACGGCTCATGCGGGGCGGGGCGGCTGGAATCGCGCTTGCGGCCGGGCTCCGGCTGGTGCTTCAAGGGCCTCTTGTTCGAGCACGGCCGGCCGCCGGCCCCGCGAGAGGAAGACCCGCATGTCCCGCATCGTCTACGTCAACGGCCGCTTCGTGCCCTTCGAGGAGGCGACGATCCCGATCATGGACCGCGGGTTCCTGTTCGCCGACGGCATCTACGAGGTGAGCGCGGTGCTGAACGGGCGCCTCGTCGACAACGAGGCCCACCTCGCCCGGCTCGACCGCTCGCTCGGCGAGATCGGCATCCGCAATCCCCACTCGATCGCCGAGTGGACGAAGCTGGAAGAAGAGCTGGTGACCCGCAACGGCCTCACGGAAGGCCTCGTCTACATGGAGGTGACCCGCGGGGTGGCCGAGCGCGACTTCGCCTTCCCGCCCGAGGGCACGCCGCCGACGGTGGTGATGTTCACGCAAGCAAAGAACGTCTCGGCGAACCCGCTGGCCGAGCGCGGCGCCAAGGTCATCACCGTCGAGGACCTGCGCTGGAAGCGCCGGGACATCAAGTCGGTGGCCCTGCTGGCCCAGGTGCTGGCGAAGCAGCAGGCCGCCGCGGCCGGCGTCGCCGAGGCCTGGATGCACGAGGACGGCTTCGTCACCGAGGGCGGCTCCTCGACCGCCTTCATCATCACCGAGGATAACCGCATCGTCACCCGCCCGCTCTCGACGGCGCTTCTTCCGGGCATCACCCGCCGGGCGGTGATGCGGCTCGCCGAGGAGAACGGCCTGAGCGTGGAGGAGCGCGCCTTCACGGTCGAGGAGGCGCTGGCCGCGTCCGAGGCGTTCTTCACCTCGGCCTCCGCCTTCGTGATGCCAGTGATCGAGATCGACGGCACCCGCGTCGGCGGCGGCCAGCCCGGCCCGATGACCCGGCGCCTGCGCGGCCTCTACCTGGAGATGGCGGCGAACGGCTGAGGCTTGGTCTGCCGGCCAGCGCCGAGGCGGCATCGGGAACCGCTGCCCCCGGAATGCCCGAGACCTTCTCGGATATTTCGTGGCATGCCACATGCATGCTACAGATTATAACAGGGTTGGTCACTATACAGGACAATGTCGCGAGAGCCTCGCCTCACATGAGCAGGCCTCGATGCCAACCACGTGAGTGATATCCACCTCGTCATCCCGGGGCTCGCTGCAAGCGAGAACCCGGGATCCATAACCGCCGGCGGCTCAAGACCGAGCGGAACGCTGTCAGCTCCTTCCTGAATCGTCGGCGGTTATGGATCCCGGGTTCCGCTGCGCGGCCCCGGGATGACACGGAGGGTATCGCCTCGGTCCGCCCACGCAGATGAAGCTCGCAGGTCGCTGTCGCATACTGCGAGCGTCGACATCTCTCGCGCCTGTTCTCCTGGAGGCAAAGCGGCATGAGCACCGAGCACGAGACCGACACCCTCCTGCCGCCGATGTACCCTGGCGAGGTGCTGCGGGAAGAGTTCATGGTGCCGCTGAACTTGACGGCCTACGCCATCGCAAAGGCATGCCGCGTGCCGCGCACGCGGATCGAGCGCATCGCCCGCGAGGAGATCGGCATCACGGCCGACACAGCCTTGCGGCTCGGGCGCTACTTCGGGATGGACCCACAAGTGTGGGTGAACCTTCAAAGCCGTTTCGACCTTCTGACGGCCCGCAACGCGATCGGTGCGGAAATGGACGCGATCCGCCCCCTGGAGCGGGGGGCTGCCTAGGCACCTGCGCCGGCAGCGGCGAACGGCGAAAGCCAAGCGGGGCCGGAACTGACGGGAGCCGGCCCTGTTTCCCCCAGGAGACCCAACTCTTGGGAGAACCCGAATGTCCAAGCTGACGCGCGGCGGGCTGGCCGTGCTGGCGATCGTCGCCGGCGCCACCGCTGCCCTCGCCCAGTCGCCCGAGGTGCCGCTGCAGGGCCGCACCCGCGACCCGAACCTGCCGCCCCTGAACCAGACCATCCCCGAGAAGGTCCGGCCCGGCGACGCGACCTCGAACGCCGACAAGTCCGACACCACCGGCTCGACGCTGAGCGACAAGCTCCAGCGATCGGACGGCGTGATCAAGCCGCCGGCCACCGGCACGCCGGACATGGCGGTGACGCCGCCGGAGCCGACCCCGAACTCGACCCCGGTGATCAAGCCGGGCGAGCTGCCGGGCCAGGGCCCGAACACACAGGCCAAGTAGGCCCACAGGCAAAGTAGAGCCGGACACCTCCGCGCATGGCGCATCTCCCGGGCACAGCTTGATTTCCCGGCCGGGATCGCCGAAGAGCGCACACGCGTGACACCATCCGCAGCCGATCAGCCCCGCGCCTTCTGCGCGCCGGGGCTTTTCGCGCGGCGGGCAGGGACGGGTATTTTAGATATGGCGAACGTCGTCGTCGTGGGCGCCCAGTGGGGCGACGAGGGCAAGGGCAAGATCGTCGACTGGCTCTCCGAGCAGGCCGACGTCGTGGTGCGCTTCCAGGGCGGGCACAATGCCGGCCACACCCTCGTCATCGACGGCGTAACCTACAAGCTGTCGCTCCTGCCCTCGGGCGTGGTGCGCGGCGGCACGCTCTCGGTCATCGGCAACGGCGTCGTGGTCGATCCCTGGCACCTCGTCGAGGAAATCGCCAAGATCGGCCAGCAGGGCGTGGCGATCACGCCGGAGAATCTGCGCATCGCCGACAACGCGACGCTGATCCTGCCGCTGCACCGCGAGCTCGACCATTTCCGCGAGACCTCGAACGCAGTCTTGAAGATCGGCACCACCAAGCGCGGCATCGGCCCGGCCTACGAGGACAAGGTCGGCCGCCGGGCGATCCGGGTCGTCGACCTCGCCGACGCCGAGATGCTCGACGCCAAGATCGGCCGCCTGCTCGCCCACCACAACGCCCTGCGCCGGGGCCTCGGCATCGACGAGATCGACGGCGCGGCGCTGAAGGCCGAGCTTCTGGCCATCGCCCCGAAGATCCTGCCCTTCGCCGACACGGTGTGGTCGCTCCTCGACGACGCCCGCCGCTCCGGCAAGCGCATCCTGTTCGAGGGCGCGCAGGGCGCCCTCCTCGACGTCGACCACGGCACCTACCCTTATGTGACCTCCTCGAACATCGTGGCGGCGCAGGCGGCGACGGGGTCGGGCCTCGGCCCGGGGGCGATCGGCTACGTGCTCGGCATCGTCAAGGCCTACACCACCCGGGTCGGCGAGGGGCCGTTCCCGACCGAGCTCACCGACGCGATCGGCGAGCGCATCGGCGAGCGCGGCCGCGAGTTCGGCGTCGTCACCGGGCGCAAGCGCCGCTGCGGCTGGTTCGACGCCGCCCTGGTGCGCCAGACCGTGCGGACCTCCGGCATCGACGGCATCGCGCTCACCAAGCTCGACATCCTCGACGGCTTCGAGACGATCCAGATCTGCACCGGCTACCGCCTCGACGGCCGCGAGATCGACCACCTGCCGGCGAGCCAGGCCGACCAGGCCCGGGTCGAGCCGATCTACGAGGCCTTCGAGGGCTGGAGCGAGACCACCGCGGGCGGGCGCTCCTGGGCCGACCTGCCGGCCCAGGCGATCAAGTACGTGCGCCGGATCGAGGAGCTGATCGGCGCGCCGGTCGCCCTGCTCTCGACCTCGCCGGAGCGGGACGACACCATCCTGGTCCACAACCCCTTCGAGGATTGAGGGGAATCCTGCGCGCATCCGGCGGGCGAAGCTTGACGCCCGCCGCCCCGCACGACAAGGCATGCGGCGACCATGGCCGATTACTATCCCCTGCTCGCCCGCGCCCTCGAGGCCCTGCCCGACCGTTCGCCCGACCTGCGGCACACGGTCTATGAGCGCGCCCGCGCGGCGTTGATCGGCCAGCTTCGCTCCCTCGATCCGCCCCTGTCGGAGGCCGATATCGAGGCCGAGCGGGTCTCCCTCGACCGGGCGATCGCCCGGCTCGAGATCGAGCATGGCGGCCCGCCCGAGCCGGAGCCCGCCCCGCCCACACCGCCTGAACCGCCCCGGGCGGCGCCGCCGGAACCGACAGCGCCGCCCGAGCCGCCGCGCGCCGTCGCTCCCCCTGCCCTGCCCGAGCCGTCGCCCCCCGAGACCTCGGCGCCGCACCACGCCGACGCCCTGCCGGAGGCCGGCCCCCCGGTCGAGCTGAAGCTGCCGCCGGCGCGGCCGCGCACGCCCGACCCCGCGGAGGAGCCGGGGACTACCGATCCGGGTCCCCAGCGTCCCCGCCTCGACGTGGTGGCGCCCAAGCGCGACCGCTCGCGGCTGGTGCGCAACGGCGTCGTGGCGGCGGTGCTGGGGACAATCGTCGGCGCCATCGCGGTCACCGCCTGGTCCTTGCGCGACAACCCGGCCGCCCTGCCGGCGGGCTTTGCCGAGAACGGTCCCAACCGGCCGGCCGAGAACCAGGATTCGAAATTCGCCGACCGGGTCGGCGGCGAGCGGGCGCCCCAGGCCCCGGCCTCCGCGCCGGCGGCCCCCGCCGCCGCCCCGCAGGGCAGCGCCCCGCGCCCGTCGCCGACGCCCGACATCGCGGTGGCGCAACGCGGCACCCTCTACGAGGAGAACGGCCCCCAGGGCAGCGCCCCGAAGGCGACGCAGGCCCGGGTGGTCTGGCGCCTCGACGCCGTGAACGGCGGCCAGGGCCAGCCGCTCCAGACCGTGGTGCGGGGCAATGTCGACGTGCCCGACGCGGGCCTGAGCCTGGCGATGGTACTGCGCCGCAACACCGACGCGACTCTGCCGGCCTCGCACATCCTCGAACTCACCTTCACGGCGACCGACCCGAACCGCACCGTGCGCGACGTCGGCCTGATCCAGTTCAAGGACGACGAATCCGGCCGCGGCTCCCCGGTCTCCGGCCTGCCGGTGCCGGTGCGCGACAACCTGTTCCTGATCGGCCTCTCGAACCTCAAGGCCGATATCGAGCGCAACACCGACCTCCTGCTCAAGCGCAACTGGATCGACCTGCCGATCCGCTACGCCAACGGCAACCGCGCGATCCTGACCTTCGAGAAGGGCAATGCGGGGGAGAAAGTGATGCGGGAGGCGTTCGAGCAGTGGCAGCCGTGAGCCGCCGCATCCCGGCCGGGCGGCCGTAAGCGGCGACTCTCTCTCATCCGGCTCGCGCCGTCCGCCTCACGCCGCCCGGATCGTCACGAGGAAGCGTCCGACCTCGGCCGTGAGGTGCTCGGACTGGCGCGACAGCTCTGAGGCCGAGGCCAGCACCTGGGACGCCGCCGCGCCGGTATCCTCCGAGGCCCGCGCCACGCCCGCGATGTTGCCGGTTACCTCGGAGGTGCCGCTCGCCGCCTGCGCCACGTTGCGGACGATCTCCTGCGTGGCGGCTCCCTGCTGCTCCACCGCGGCGGCGATCGAGGCTGCGACGGCGTTGATCTCCTGGATCCGGCCGGTGATGGTGCCGATGGCGCCGACCGCGAGGCTCGTCACGCCTTGCACCTGGCCGATGCGCTGGCCGATCTCCTCGGTGGCCTTGGCTGTCTGCGCGGCGAGTTCCTTCACCTCGGCCGCCACCACGGCGAAGCCGCGGCCCGCCGCCCCGGCCCGGGCCGCCTCGATCGTGGCGTTGAGGGCAAGCAGGTTGGTCTGGCCGGCGATCGAGGAGATCAGCCCGACCATGGCGCCGATCTGCTCGGCGGCCTGGCTGAGCTCCTGCACCAGCAGCGAGGTCTGATCGGCCTCCGCCACCGCGGCCTGGGCGAGACCGGCCGAGCCGGCGACCTGCCGGCCGATCTCCTGCACCGCGTTCCCCAGCTCCTCGGCGGCGGCCGCCACCGTGCCGACATTGGCGGCGGCCTCCTCGGCGGCGGCCGCGACCGTGGTCGACTGGGCCGCCGTCTCGGCCGCCGTCGCGGTCATCTGCTGGGCGGTCGCCTGCAGCTCGGTGGCCGAGGACGAGACGATGCCGACGACGCCGCCCACCGCGCGCTCGAATCCGTCGGCCAGCTCGATCATCGTGCGCCGGCGCTCCTGCGCCGCGGCCTCGTCGGCGAGCCGCTTGATCTCCGCCTGCTCCATGGCCTTCCGGGCCACCAGGGCCTTGATGCCCTCGACGGCGCGGCCGACGGCGCCGACCTCGTCGCCGCGGGACGCCTCCTTGATCTCGGCGTCGATCTCGCCGGCGGCCATGCGCTGCAGCACCACGACGAGGCGCCCGAGCGGGCGCGTGATGCCGAACACGGCGATCAGGATCGCCGCCAGGAGACCGGCCGTCATGCCCGCGGCACTCAAGCCCATCAGGCTGGCGCGGGTGGCGTTGGTCTCGTCGGTGAGGTCGTCCGACCCCTTCTCCATGTAGTGGCGGATGTCCTCGGCGAGCGAGGCGCTCTCGTCGATCATCGCCTTGAAGGTCGGGTCGATCTCCCGGTGCACGAGGTCGATGGCCTCGGCGTTGTGGTTGGCCGAACCGAGGCGGCGCACCTCGCCGACCCCCTTCACGAAGCGCTCGATGCGGGCGACCTGCGCGTCGATCCGGGTCGTGAAGGTCGGTGCCTCGTTCCGCAGGTCGGCCAAGGCCTGCGTCAGCACCGGCACCGTGGCCTGGAACCCGGCATCGGCGGCCTTCATCTGGGCGTCGTCGGTCTCGGCGATGATGCGATAGACCCAGTAATTGAGCGTGAAGGCGAGGCCGTTCACGCGCCGCGCGGTCGCGACGGCCCGCGCCTCCCGCGTGATGAACAGGCTGTAGGCGTCATCGATGCTCGTCATGCGCGACTGGGCGTACCAGACGCAGCCGGCGACGATGAGGCCGATCGCCACGATGACGCCGACGAGCTTGTGCAGGATCTTGACGTTGGACAGCCGCAGCATGGACCGACTCCGTTGGGGTGATCCTTGGCTACTTCCGCATGGTTAATGGGAAACGTACCGGTACCAGGCATTCGCCACCTCGCAGTGAGCCGCGACGGATATTACGGTAACGCAACGGCACATCAGGGGCAGGGACCGGGCGGGAGCGCACCGCGCTGAGGCGTCGTCGGGCAGATCCGTCGAGCCACGCATGGCCGCCCTACCCGAGACCGGCTGGGAGCGGGCCCTCCCATCGGCTAAGCGAGACCCCCGACTTCCGCACCGCGGGCCTGGTGCGGATCTCGTAAGGCCCGACCCGACGACAACCCCGCCCCGAGACGCCCTCATCATGACCAGCGCGGTCCTGCTGGCCCTCCTGCCGATCGTCATCCTGACGGCCCTCGGCCTGGCCCTGCGCCGCCGCCGCTTCCTCGCGGAAGCCTTCTGGCCGCAGGCCGAGCGCCTCGGCTATTTCGTGCTGCTGCCGAGCCTGTTCTTCCACAGCCTCGCCACGGCGCAGGTCGAGGCGGTGCCGGTCGGCGCGCTCGCCCTGACGCTGATCCTCTCGACCCTCGTCGTGGCGGCCCTCGTCGTCGCCCTGCGGCCCGCCCTGCGGATCGACGGGCCGGCCTTCACCTCGGTGTTCCAGGGCAGCGTGCGCTTCAACAACTATGTCGGCGTCACGCTCGCCGCCGGGCTGTTCGGGGCCAAGGGGATCGCGCTCGCGGCGATCTGCAACGCGGCGATCGTGCCGACGGTCAACGTGCTGTGCGTGCTGGTCTTCGCCCGCCACGGCGCGGCGCGGCTGACGCCGCGGGGCATCCTCCGGCAGCTCGCTACCAATCCGCTGATCGTGTCGTCGCTGGCGGGCCTCGCCGTCCAGCTCCTCGGCTGGGGCCTGCCGCCGGGCCTGGAGCCGGCCTTGCGCACGCTGGGCGCGGCCTCGCTGCCGGTCGGCCTGCTCTGCGTCGGGGCGGCGCTCGAATTCCAGGGCGCCCGGGCCTGGATCCGCCCGGTGGCCTCGGCCTCGGCGATGAAGTTCCTGGCGATGCCGGCGGCCACCGTGCTGGTGGCGCACGGCCTCGGGCTGCATGGGCCGGCGCTCACCACGGCCCTGCTGTTCCAGGTGCTGCCGACCGCCTCCTCGGCTTACATCCTCGCCCGCCAGCTCGGCGGCGATGCGCCGCTGATGGCGGGCATCACGGCGGTGCAGACCGTGCTGGCGCTGGTGGCGATGCCCCTGGTGCTGATCGGCCTCTCGATCGTGGTGCCGATGGGGTGACCGGCCGGCCTACCTCAAGCCGGCACCCCCGCCCGCGGCGCCTCGCGAGTGGCGAGGTTGCGCTTGACCGCGTCCTGCACCTTCTCGAAGGCCCGCACCTCGATCTGCCGCACCCGCTCGCGGGAGACGCCGAACTCGCTCGACAGGTCCTCCAAGGTGATCGGATCGTCGGCCAGCCGCCGGGCCTCGAAGATACGGCGCTCGCGCGGGTTGAGCACGCCGAGCGCATCCTTGAGGGCGGCGAGGCGGTTCTGCCCCTCCTGCTCGCGGGCGAGCACGGTCTCCTGGGTTGGGCTGTCGTCGACGAGCCAGTCCTGCCACTCGCCCTCGCCCTCCTCGCGCAGGGGGGCGTTGAGCGACGCGTCGCCGCCGAGGCGGCGGTTCATGTCGATCACGTCCTGCTCGGGCACGCCGAGACGGGTGGCGATCTGCTTGACCTGGTCGGGGCGCAGGT
The DNA here is from genome assembly GCF_040593685.1 of Methylobacterium sp. EM32. Taxonomy (NCBI): domain Bacteria; kingdom Pseudomonadati; phylum Pseudomonadota; class Alphaproteobacteria; order Hyphomicrobiales; family Methylobacteriaceae; genus Methylobacterium; species Methylobacterium sp. EM32. The sequence goes on from NZ_JBEXZS010000011.1 coordinate 33,289, forward strand.
CGCCCTCGTCGAGGGCGGAGATGCGGCCCTTGGCCTTGCGCAGGTTGAAGAACAGCTTCTTCTGGTTCGCGGTAGTGCCCATCTTCACGAGCGACCACGAGCGCAGGATGTATTCTTGAATCGCCGCCTTGATCCACCACATCGCGTAGGTGGCGAGGCGGAAGCCCTTGTCGGGGTCGAAGCGCTTGACGGCCTGCATCAGGCCGACATTGCCCTCGGACACCACCTCGCCGATCGGCAGGCCGTAGCCGCGATAGCCCATGGCGATCTTGGCCACGAGCCGCAGGTGGGAGGTCACGAGCTTGTGGGCGGCGTCACGGTCGCCGTGCTCGCGCCAGCTCTTGGCCAGCATGTATTCTTCCGTCGGCTCCAGCATCGGAAACCGGCGGATCTCGTCGAGGTAGCGCGACAGGCCCCCTTCGTTGGCGAGCACGGGAAGTGCAGCAGCCATTCCAACCTCCTAGAAGCTCCCCGCAAGACATGGGCGAGCGCGAACGACCTCCCGTGGGCCAGCCGTTCGATCCGCCACCATAGCAGAGAGCGGTCCGGCCCGGTAGCGACGGGTGTCGCGACTAACGCGTGAGGCGGCGTTTTGTGTTGCCGTGGCGGTTCGCCGCGTGCGGTGCCACACTGCCGCAGGGTGAATTTGGGTAGGGAAACCTCGCGCAGGGTGATCCCGATTCTGCCCCCTCGTCAATGAGACGTGCGGGGCGGGGCTTCTCATCCCGGGTTCCGTACCGCCAAGGTCCCGCGAAGCCTCGCTCTCAGGGCGTCAGTGCCGCGATCAGCCGCGCCATGTCGGCCGGCGGCGGGCTCTCGAAGCGGAGCGACTCGCCGGTGCGGGGGTGGCGGAAGCCGAGGAGCGCCGCGTGCAGCGCCTGCCGGCCGAGCGCGTCGAGCGCCGCGCGGGCCTCCGGTTCGAGGCGGTTCGCCTTGGTGCGGAACGCCGCGCCGTAGGTCGCGTCCCCGAGGAGCGGGTGGCCGCGATGGGCGAGGTGCACGCGGATCTGGTGGGTGCGCCCGGTCTCGAGCCGGCAGCGCACCAGACCCACCGCCTCCCGCTCCCCGAGCACGGCCTCCGTGCGGTAATGGGTGATCGCGTGCCGGCCACGGCCTTCCCGCACCACCGCGATCTTCTCCCGGTTGCGCTCCGAGCGGGCGAGCGCGGCGTCGATCGTGCCGGTCGCGGGATCGGGCAGGCCCCAGACCAGCGCCAGGTAGGCCCGCTCCAGCGGCCCGGTACGGCCGTGATCGGCGAATTGCGCCGAGAGGTCCTGATGGGCGAGATCGGTCTTGGCCACCACCATCAGGCCGGTCGTGTCCTTGTCGAGACGGTGGACGATGCCCGGCCGCGCGACCCCGCCGATGCCCGAGAGGCTCGCCCCGCAATGGGCGAGCAGCGCGTTGACCAGCGTGCCGCTGTCGTTGCCGGCGCCCGGATGCACCACGAGCCCGGCCGGCTTGTCGATCACGATGAGGTCGTCGTCCTCGTAGATCACCGCGAGGTCGCGGGCCTCCGGCTCCGGCTCGGCCGGGCGCGGCGGCGGCACCGTCACGGCGACGCGCTGGCCGCCCACGACCTTGGCGGAGGGATCGCCGGCCGGCGCATCCTCCAGGGTCACCTGACCCTCGCGGATCAGCGCCTGCAGGCGGCTGCGCGACAAATCCGGCCACAGCCGCGCCAGGGCCCGGTCCAGGCGCTCGCTTCCCTCCCCTTCCGGGATCACGCCCACCCGTACGTCAGCCTCGCTCAACCCCACCACGTCCTGCCGCCTTTCTCGAAAACGTCGCCGGCATACGATTTCGGGCTTGTGCCCGTCCAGGCCCGTCGCTATACCGCCGCCATCCCGCCGGGCCAGCTCCCATCGTCTAGCGGTCTAGGACGTCGCCCTCTCACGGCGAAAACAGGGGTTCGAGTCCCC
>NZ_JBEXZS010000143.1:0-85117 GCF_040593685.1 Methylobacterium sp. EM32
GGGTGGAGGGGCGTGGGGGAGGACATGGATGGGACCTTGTTGCTTGGGGCCCATCATACGGCGGTGCGATCCGTCGGGCCATCGTGTGTTTCGCAGGTCGCGCCGTGGCGTTGAGCAAATCTCTGATATGCGGTCGAGCGCTGTTCGGCCGCTCCGACGCTTCTCCCACCCTCCGCGGCATTCCGGGGCCGCGCAGCGGAGCCCGGAATTCAGAACCTTTGATCGGTCAGGATAGAGCGGAACGGTTCGGCTTTCTTCTGAACAACCTGTGCTTCTGGATTCCGGGCTCCGCTGCGCGGCCCCGGAATGACGCGGAGGGTGTAGGCACCGTGGATGAGAGCGACCGTGGTTAATGCGCCAGCGCCTCCGCCTTGGCACGCCCACCGAGATACGCCGCCCGGATGTCGTCGTTGGCCCACAGCGCCTGCGGCTCACCGCTGAGCACCAGCTGACCGGTCTCCAGCACGTAGCCGCGATCGGCGACCGAGAGGCCCATGCGGGCGTTCTGCTCGACGAGGAGCACGGTGGTGCCGCGCCGGCGCACCTCGGCGATGATCGCGAACACCGCCTGCACGATCACCGGGGCGAGGCCGAGGGACGGCTCGTCGAGGAGCAGGATGCGGGGCTTCGCCATCAGCCCGCGGGCGAGCGCGACCATCTGGAGCTGGCCGCCCGAGAGCGTCCAGCCGAGGGCGTCGCCGAAGCGGCGGATGTCGGGGAAGAGCTCGAACATGCCCTCCGCCTCGTCGCGGATCTGGCGGCTCGTGAGCCCCTTCCGGTTCGAGGCGCCGAGCATGATGTTCTCGCGCACCGTGAGGCCCGGGAAGACCCGGCGCCCCTCCGGCACGTGCGCCACCCCGCGGCGCACGATCTCCTCGGGCTTCAACCCCAGGAGCGACTGACCCTCGAACAGCACCTCGCCGCCGGCCGGCTTCACCAGCCCCGAGATGGTCTTGAGCGTGGTCGACTTGCCGGCGCCGTTGGAGCCGAGCAGGGTGACGACCTCGCCGGCCTCGACCGAGAACGAGATGCCGCGCACGGCCTCGATCTCGCCGTAGCGTACGGTCAGGTCGCGGATTTCCAGGAGTGCCATGCGTCTCTCCTGCTCACGCCGAGGCAAGGTCGGTCTTGAGGCCGACATTCGGCCCCTCGGTCGCTTCCTGGCCGAGATAGGCCTCGATCACGGCGGGCTCGCGCAAAACCGTGGCGGTGACCCCGTCGGCGATGCGCCGGCCGAAATTCAGCACCGTGATGTGGCTCGCCACGTCGCTCACCAGTGTCATGTCGTGGTCGATGATCAGGATGGTCAGGCCCTTGGCGGCCATCCGGCGCAGGAGCACGGTCAGCGCGTTCTTCTCGGACGAGTTGAGGCCCGCCGCCGGCTCGTCGAGGAGGAGCAGCACCGGGTTGCCGGCGAGCGCCCGGGCGATCTCGACCAGGCGCTGGTGGCCGTAGGAGAAGGACGAGATCGGCTCGTCGGCCCGGGATTCCAGCCCGACGAAGGCGAGGGCGGCCCGCGCCCGCGCTTCGAGCGAGGCGCGGTCGTGGGCGACGATGCCGTTGCCCGGCCGCTCGGCGCCGATCACCACGTTTTCCAGTGCGCTCATCGAGCGGAACAGGCGGATGTTCTGGAACGTCCGCCCGAGCCCGGCCGCCGCGCGCTGATGCGGCGCGAAGCGGGTGATGTCCTGGCCGTTGAGGCGCACCTTTCCGCCGGTCGGGGTGTAGAGGCCCGACAGCACGTTGAGGGTCGTGGTCTTGCCCGATCCGTTCGGGCCGATCAGGGCGTGGATGCCGCCGCGGGTGACCGTGAAGCTCACCTCGTCCACGGCCTTCAGGCCGCCGAAATGCTTCGACAGACCCTCGACCTCGAGCACCGGCGCGGCGGAGGCCGTACCTTGCGTCAGCGTCAGCTCCTGGGCCCGGGGCGGGACGGGTTTCCGCGGCCGCAGGCGCTTCACCTGGTCGCCGAGGAAGCCCCAGATGCCTTCCGGCATGAACACCACGATCAGGATGACGGCCAGCCCGTAGATCGCGAGGTAGAGGCCCGGGATCTCCTTCAGGAAGCGCAGCCATTCGGGGATCAGGATCAGCAGCCCGGTGCCGATCACCGCGCCGACCGGGGAGCCGACGCCGCCGAGGAGCGCCATGGTGAGGAACACCACGGACTCGGCGAAGGAGAACTGGTCCGGGCTGATATAGGTGAAGCTGCCGGCAAACAGCCCGCCGCCGAGGCCCGCCAGCAGGGCGCCGATGGCGAAGGCCGCTACCTTGGTGCGGTAGATGTCGATGCCGGTGACGCCTGCCGCCAGCTCGTTGTCGCGCACCGCCCGCATGGCGCGGCCGAGGCGGGTCTTGGGCATCCGCCAGACCGCGTAGGCGACCGCCGCCAGCACGAAGACGCAGAGCGCGAGGTAGCTCTGGCCGTCGGCGAACAGCCCGGGGCGCTTGATGTTCGGCACGCCGTCCGGCCCGTGGGTGACCGGGATCCAGTTGATCATGATCAGCGTCAGGATCTGCTGGAACGAGATCGTCACCATGGCGAGGTAGTGGCCGCCCAGCCGCAAGGTCGAGGCGCCGAGGACCGCGCCGAGGATCAGCGCGAGCACGAGGCCGATCGGCAGGCAGAGCCAGAAGCTGATGCCGAGATCGACGGTGCCGAGGCCGACCGCGTAGGCGCCGATGCCGAAGAACGCGGCCTGGGCGAGGTTGATCTGCCCGCACAGGCCCAGCACGACAGTGAGCCCGATGACCGCGATGGCGTAGGTCGCGGCCTGCATCAGGATGTTGAGCACGTAGCCGCTGAACGGCGTCGTGGCGGCGAGGAACACCGCGACCGCGACGAGGGCGACGTAGGCGAGGGTGCCGAGGGGGAAGCGGCGGGCGGGAGCGTCGGACACCGGGTCCGCCGCGACGGGGCGAGGGGAGCCGGTCATGCTTTCTCCGCGATGCGTTCGCCGAAGATGCCCTGCGGGCGGAAGGCCAGGAAGGCGACGAGGACGATGAAGGCGAAGGCGTCCTTGTAGGGCACCGAGACGTAGGCTGCCCCGAAGGTCTCGATGATGCCGAGCGCGAGACCACCGATGATCGCGCCCGTCACGTCGCCGAAGCCGCCGATGATGGTGGCGGCGAAGGCCTTGAGCGCGATGGTGGCGCCCATCTGGATCGACACGAACAGCACGGGCGCCACCAGGATGCCGGCGATGCCGCCGAGCACCGCGCTGTAGACGAAGGTCAGCATGATCATCCCGGCGACCGGGATGCCGAGCAGCGCCGCCATCTCCTTGTCCTGCGAGGTCGCCTGCAGCTTCTTGCCGATCAGCGTGTGCTCGAAGAACCAGTACTGGAACGCCACCAGCACCGCGGTCACGGCGATGATCAGCAGGTACTGGGTGTCGAGGAAGACCGGGCCGATCAGGAACCCTTGGGTCTCGAAGACCGGCGGCAGCACCTGCGGCTGCGGCCCGTAGAGCGCGAGCGTGGTGTTGGCGAGGAAGATCGAGGCACCGATGGTCGAGATGATCACCGGCAGATAGGTGCGATGACGCAGGGGATAATAGACGCCGAGGTTGAACAAAGCCCCGAGCAGCGCCATGCCGCCGATGGCGAGCAGGAACGACAGCCAGTACGGCCATTCGAGATCGACGGCGAAGACCACCATCAGGAAGGCGGCCACCATCGAGAACTCGCCCTGGGCGAAGTTCACCACGTTGGTGGCGCGGAAGATCAGCACGAAGCCGAGCGCGACGAGCGCGTAGACGGCGCCGATGCCGATCCCGGTGAACAGAAGCTGGAGGATGAGGTCCATGCGGGCCCGCCCCGGAACGGATGAGAAAGGTCGTGCTGCCGGTCGAACGGCGGCCGAGACGGCGGCGGGACGGCGCATTGCCGTCCCGCGTAAAACTGTCCGAAGATCAGGCCTTGTAGAAGTCGATGCGCTTGTCGAAGACGATGTTGCCCTTGTCGTTGCGCACCACGTTGTAGCCGTGCAGGCCGTCGCCGTTCTGGTCGAAGTTGTAGGTGCCCTCCGCCCCCTCATGGCCGCGGATGGCGAGCAGGGCCTCGCGAATCGCCTTCGGGTCGGTCTTGCCGGCGGCGTTGATGGCCTTCGCCAGCACCGTCACGGCGTCGAAGGTCCAGGACGACTGGTTGTCGGGGGCGAGCTTCATCACCGCCCGGTAGGCCTTGCCGAAGTTGCGCGCCGCGTCGCTCGACTCTTCGGCGTAATCCGCCACCCCGTAGGTGTTGTAGAGCGAGGGACCGGCGAGCTTGAGCGCCGTGACGTTGACGATCGAGGCCGAGCCGACCCACGGCGCCTGCACGCCGAGCTGGCGCAGCTGGCGGGCGAAGATGCCGAGGTCGTTCTCGAAGGTGAAGTACGAGCCGATCACGTCGGCACCCGACTGGCGGATCGCCAGCACCACCGGCGTGAAGTCCTGGCTCTGGTTGGTGTAGCCCTGGTCGAGCGCCACCGTGGCGCCGGCCTTGCCCAGGGCCTCGGTCAGCGCCTTGGCGCCGCTGGTGCCGAAGGCGTCGGTCGAGTGGATGATCGCCCACTTCTTCTTGGCCAGCGTGCTCACGCCGTACTCGGCGATGACCCGGGCCGAGAAGCTGTCGTTTGGGCGGAAGCGGAACAGCCAGGGGTTGCCGAGCTGGGTCAGCACCGGATCGGTGCCGCCGAAGGCGACGGGCTTGGCCGTCTTGAGGATGTCCGGCGCCATGGCGTGGTTCTGGGTCGAGCGGATCGAGCCGAGGAACGCCACGAGGTCGGGCTGCGAGGCGAGCTTGGAGAAGGCCAGCACCGCGCCCGGATTGGTGGTCTGGTCGTCCTCGGTGACGAGCTCCATCGGCTTGCCGAGGACGCCGCCGGCCTTGTTGACGGCCTCGAGGGCGATCTTGGCGCCGTTGAGGGCGAAGCGGCCGGCGTCCGCCCCGGGCCCGGTCACCGGCAGCACCATGCCGATGCGGATCGTGCCGCCCGCTTGAGCGCTCGCTGGTCGGATGATCGACGGGGCGACGAGGCCCGTAGCCGCGACCGTGGCCGCACTCTTCAGGAAAACGCGGCGCGTCGTCCTCATCGGCATGTTCCTCCCGTGGGAAAATGGCCGGTGCTGCGAGGCCCGGCCTTGGGGCGGATGAGACACCGGCAGCGCTGCCATGTCCACCCCTTGTCCAGCCCCCTCGGATTAAAAATGCCCGGGCAGATCTGCGCCGGACGCCCTCGACCGCGGGCGCCGCCGCGGCCATTCTCCGCCCGCCAGAACGCGGCCGCCCGGCGGTCGCCAGAACCAAGAAACCGGGAGGATTGTTGATGCAGATCTCAGCCAGCGGCCTGACCACCTACGTGCGGGACATCTTCTTGCGCGAGGGCTGCTCCGAGGCCGAGGCCGAGCGGATCGGCCGCTACCTCGTCGCCGCCAACCTGACCGGGCACGACAGCCATGGGGTGATCCGGGTGCCGCGCTACGTCGCCTGGCTGCAGGAGGGCGAGGTCGAGGCCGACCGCACGCCGGAGGTGGTGAGCGACGGCCCGGCCTTCGCCCTCGTCGACGCCCATTACGGCTTCGGCCAGACTGCCGGACCCTTCGCCACCGAGCTCGGCATCCGGAAAGCCAGAGAGAACGGCGTCGCCATCGTCGCCCTGCGGCATGCCGGCCATCTCGGCCGCATCGGCGAGTGGGCCGAGCAGGCCGCCGCCGCCGGCCTCGTCTCGGTGCATTTCGTCAACGTGGCGGGGAGCCTCCTCGTCGCGCCCTTCGGCTCGGTCGACCGACGCTTCTCGACCGCGCCCTTCGCGGCGGGTTTCCCGGTCCAGGGCGCCGAGCCGGTGATCCTCGACTTCGCCACCTCCGCGGTCGCCGAGGGCAAGGTGCTGGTCGCCTCGCAGGGCGGCAAGGCGCTGCCCGAGGGCGTGCTGATCGAGCCCGACGGGCGGCTCTCCGCCGATCCCGCGACCCTCTACGGCCCCCTCGACGGGCCGGAGCGCGACAATCTCAAGGGCGCTGGCGCGATCCGCGCCTTCGGCGAGCACAAGGGTTCGGGGCTCGCGCTGATGTGCGAGCTGCTCGCCGGGGCGCTCACGGGATCCGGCACCGCGGGGCCGGGCGCGCGGCGGTTCTGCAACGGCATGCTGTCGCTCTACATGACGCCGGAGGCCTTCGGCTCCGAGGACGCGATGGTGCGCGAGACCCGCGCCTATCTCGACTTCTTCAAGAGCGCCCGGCCGGTGCCCGGCGGCGAGGTGCTGCTGCCGGGTGAGCCGGAGCGGCGGACGCGGGCGAAGCGCCTGGCCGAGGGCGTGCCGCTGTCCGATCCGGTGTGGGAGACGCTGCTCGCGGCCGGACGGCCGCATGGGCTGGATGGGGAGGCGTATCGGAGCTGACAAGTGGAGTTCAACGCGACTCGACTTGGTCGACACGTCCTATTCTGACATCCTTTGCGTCATCCCGGGGCTCGCCGAAGGCGAGAACCCGGGATCCATAACCGCTGACGGTCCAGGAGAAGCAGATCAGCGTCCCGCTTCGTTCTTCAGCATCGGCGGTTATGGATCCCGGGTTCCGCTGCGCGGCCCCGGGATGACTCGGAGGATGAGGGCAGCGTCGCTGATCCCTCGTGCAGCGGTAACGATCCGATGGCGAAATTCAGTCTGAGTCGAGCACTCCTGCATCGTCCGTGGATCGACGAAGCCAAACTGGACGCGACCACGGAGGAGGAGATCCGGGGCTATCAGATGGAGGACGGCTTCGATCCGGACGCGGAGCCGACCGCCGTGCAGACCACACCGGGCCCGCAGAACGAATCGCAGGCTGGCCTCAGCTCGTATCGCCTCAATGCCCAGAAAACCACGAGACACGGCGCTCCGCTTCCGTACAATCCCCCCGTCCGGCGCGAAGACCGGACGGGAGGAGACGAGTGATGAACCGACGTGACGTCCTCGCGGGCGCCGCCGCCCTCACGGCGACCACGGTCGCGGCGCGGGCCGACAGGCTGCCCCTCGGCGACCTGCCGGGCACCCGCTATCCCGACCCGCGGGTCGAGGCGCTGGACAAGCGCTTCCGCTACAAGGTCGGCAACGCCGCCATCGAGCGCATCGCCACCGGCTTCCGCTGGGCCGAAGGCCCGGTCTACTTCCGCGACGGCGGCTACCTCCTGTGGAGCGACATCCCCAACAACCGGATCATGCGCTGGCTCGAGAACGGCCATGTCAGCGTATTCCGGGCGAACTCGAACTACTCGAACGGCAACACCCGCGACCGCCAGGGCCGGCTCATCACCTGCGAGCACGACACCCGCCGGGTGACGCGCACCGAACCGGACGGCAAGATCACGGTGCTGATCGACAAGTTCGACGGCAAGCCGCTCAACGCGCCGAACGACGCGGTGGTGGCCTCCGACAACGCGGTCTGGTTCACCGATCCGGGCTACGGCATCGACGGGTTCTACGAGGGTCACAAGGACAAGGCCGAGCTGCCGACCCGAGTCTACCGGCTCGATCCGTCGACCGGCCAGGCCAAGGTAGTGGCCGAAGGCATCGACCGGCCGAACGGGCTGGCCTTCTCGCCCGACGAGAAGATCCTCTACGTGGTCGATTCCGGCGCGACCCATGGCGGGCGGGCGAACATCCGCGCCTTCAATGTCGAGGGCGACAAGCTCACCGGCGACCGGGTCTTCGCGGAAGGGTTCTCGCCGGGCTTCACCGACGGGGTGCGCACCGACGTCGACGGCAACGTCTGGTGCTCGATGGGCTGGGCCGATCCGAAGGAGGACGGCGTGCGCTGCTACACGCCGTCGGGCGACCTGATCGGCAAGATCCACCTGCCGGAGACCTGCGCCAATCTCTGCTTCGGCGGACCGAAGAAGAACCGGCTGTTCATGGCCGCGAGTACGTCGATCTACGCCGTGTATGTCGAGACGCAGGGGGCGATGGTGCCGTAAGACGGCTTCCTATACGCACAGGAGGGTCGTTCGCATGAACCCTCCCCCTCTGCGGGGGAGGGTGGTCCCTGCGTCAGCAGGGGCCGGGAGAGGGGACGCCGCATCCGGAGAGATCGCAACCATGATGACGGGCGCTACCTGGATCAGCGTCGCGCTGCCCCTCTCCCGGCCTACTCCGTAGGCCACCCTCCCCCGCAGAGGGGGAGGGTTGAGCGTCGAGTATCGGTTGAGTGAAACCTAAAACTCCACCCGGTCCCCGCCCTTCAGCGCCAGGATCTCGCGCGCGTCGTCCGGGGTCGCGACGTCGAGCCCCAGCCCCTCGATGATCTGGCGCACCTTCAGGACCTGCTGCGCATTGGACTCGGCCATCTGGCCCGCTCCGATCCACAGCGAATCCTCCAGCCCGACCCGGACGTTGCCGCCGAGCGCGATCGCCTGGGCGGCGATGGTCATCTGGTTGCGGCCCGCGCCCAGCACCGACCAGCGGTAATCGTCGCCGAACAGCCGGTCGGCGGTGCGCTTCATGTGCTGCACGTCCTCCGGATGCTGGCCGATGCCGCCGAGGATACCAAACACGCTCTGGACGAAGAACGGCGGCTTGATCACGCCGCGATCGGCGAAGTGGGCGAGCGTGTAGAGGTGGCCGATATCGTAGCACTCGACCTCGAACCGGGTGCCGTTCTCGGCGCAGGTCGTGAGAATGTGCTCGATGTCGGCAAAGGTGTTCTTGAAGATCCGGTCACGGGAGCCTTCGAGATACGGCTGCTCCCAGTCGTGCTGGAAGGTCTTGAACCGCGACAGCATCGGGTAGAGGCCGAAATTCATCGACCCCATGTTGAGCGAGGCGACCTCCGGCTTGAAGTGGGCTGCCGGGCCGAGGCGCTCGTCGATACCCATGGTCGGGGCGCCGCCGGTGGTGAGGTTCACCACGCAGTTCGAGCGCTGCTTGATCACCTTCAGGAACGGCTCGAAGGCTTGCGGCGACTGGTCGGGCTTGCCGGTCTTCGGGTCGCGGGCGTGCAAGTGGACGATCGCCGCGCCGGCTTCCGCCGCGCCGATCGCGGCCTCGGCGATCTCGTCGGGGGTCACCGGCAGGTGCGGCGACATCGAGGGGGTGTGGATCGCGCCGGTGACGGCGCAGGTGATGACGACTTTTCTCTTGGCCATGAGGGCTCCTCCTATAAGCATCATTCGCCGAAGTGGCTTCCAGTTCGGCGGCGAAAATGATGCGAAAACAAAGATTTAATCTGAATTGCGCTGCAATTCGGATTAAGATTGGGCGCGCTTGTGCGCCATGAGGGCGGCGAGGCGCGCGTCGCGGCGGCGGCTGCGCTCCGCCGGCAGGGCGGGATCGGGGCCGCCATCCCAGGCGGCGACGATGCGGGCGGTGCTCTCCGGCGACCACACCGAGGCGGGAGCCGGATCGGCGGCGAGCCGGCCGTAGAAGCCGCCGTAGCGGGCGGCGTAATCGGCAACGCCGCCCGGCGCGTTGAGATCGATCGTGGCGAAGGGCCCGAGGAAGGACCAGCGCAGGCCCAATCCCTCGGCCACGGTCTTGTCGAGGTCGGCCGGGCTCACCACCCCCTCGGCGACGAGGCGGAAGGCCTCCGAGAGCAGGGCGCCCTGGAGCCGGTTGAGCACGAAGCCCTCGACCTCGCGGTGAACCGTCACCGGCGCCTGGCCGGCGGCCTCGTAGAGGGCGCGGGCGCGCTCCACCACCGCTGGGTCGGTCCAGGGCGCGCCGCAGAGTTCGACCACCGGCACGAGGTGGGGCGGGTTGACCGGGTGGCCGACGAGGCAGCGGGCCCGGCCCGCGAGGCCTTCGGTGAACAGCGAGGCGACGATGGCCGAGGTCGAGGAGGCGAGGATCGTCTCCGGTCCGCACAAGGCATCGAGCTCGGAAAAGAGCGCGCGCTTCGCCTCCACCGTCTCGGGGCCGTTCTCCTGCACGAGGTCGGCGCCGGCCACCGCCTCGGCGAGGGTCGGGCAGGTGCGGATCCGGGCGAGGATCGCCGGCACGTCGGTGACGAGGCCGTGGGTCTCGAGCTGGCGCAAGGCCTCTTCGATGTGCCCCGGCGCGGCGTCGAGCGCCGCCGGGTGGAGGTCGGTGAGGCGGACGTCGAACCCGGACCGGGCGAAGACCACGGCCCAGGACCGGCCGATCAGCCCAGCCCCGACGACGGCAATTGTTGGCATCGGCGACGAATCTCCCTCGGGATGGATCATAGACAAGAACTCACAGCCACAGCACCTGCCGTCGGAGCGCGAGGTCGTCGCGCAGGGCCTGCGATGTGCCGACATGCATCACTCGCCCGCGCTCCAGGGCCACGGTCCGGTCGGAGAGGGCGAGCGCGAGGTCGAGGTTGTGGTCGACGATGACGATCGAGACCTCGCGGCGTAAGGAATCGAAGGTCTCGAACAGGCTCTCGACCACTGCCGGGGCCAGGCCCTCGAACGGCTCGTCGAGGAGCAGCACCCGCACGTCGCCGGAGAGCGCGCGGGCCACCGCCACCATCTGCTGCTCGCCGCCCGACAGGTAATCGGCTGGCGTCCGCCAGCGCTCGCGCAGGCGCGGGAAATAGGACAGCACCCGCTCCTCGTCCCAGTGCACGCCGTTGCCGGTGCGGCGCTTGAGCCGGCCGAGTTCCAGGTTCTCGGCGACGCTCATCCCGGCGAAGAGGCCGCGCCCCTGCGGCACGTAGCCGATGCCGGCCCGCGCGATCGCCGCCGCCGAGCGGCCATCCAGGATCTCGTCGCCGAGCTTGATGTGGCCGGCGGCGTGGGGGGCGAGGCCGGTGATGGTCTTGAGGCAGGTCGACTTGCCGGCGCCGTTGCGGCCGAGCAGGGCCACGATTTCGTGGGCGTGGACGTCGAAGGTGACGCCCGAGAGGATGTGGCTCTTGCCGTAATAGGTGTCGACGGAGTCGAGCGCGAGCAGTACCCGCGACTCGGCGGCGCTCGGCCTGGCCTTCGCGGCCATCGCCGCGGTGCCCGACCCGATATAGACCTCCTGCACCCGCGGCGAGGTGCGGGCATCCTCGACCGTGCCGTCGACCAGGACCGTGCCCTCGTTCATCACCGTCACGGCATCGGCGATCTGAAAGACCCGGTCGATGTCGTGCTCGACCATCAGCACCGGCACCTCGGTCGAGACCCGCTTGATGATGTCGCCGATGCGGGTGCGCTCGGCCGCCGCGAGACCGGCGAGCGGCTCGTCGAGGAGCAGCACCCGGGGCTTCGTCGCGAGCGCCACCCCCATGTCGAGGAGGCGCTGGCCGCCATAGGAGAGCGAGCCGGCCTCGGCCCGCTCCAGCCCCGCGAGCCCGAGCCATCGCAGGATCTCGGCGGTCTCGGCCGCGGCCTCGCGGTCGGCGCGGGCGTCGCGCCAGGGGTGGAAGCGACCGGGGCGGCGGCCCTGCACGGCAAGCCGGATGTTGTCCTCGACGGTGAGCGCCGGAAACAGGTTGGTGATCTGAAACGAGCGGCCGATGCCGGCCGCGCAGATCCGCTCGGGCGCGAAGCCGGCGATCGAGCGCTCCGTAAGGGTCACGGTGCCGGAATCCGGCCGGAACATGCCGGAGATCAGGTTGAAGGCCGTGGTCTTGCCGGCGCCGTTGGGGCCGATCAGGGCGTGCAGCGTCCGGTCGCGGACCGCGATCGTGACGTTGTCGACCGCCTTCAGGCCGCCGAAGCGCTTGGCGATGCCGCGGGCGGCCAGAATGACGCCCTCCACCACCCCGTCCGGCCGCAGGAAGGGCGGCAGGTTCTCAGGCGCGCCGGCCCGGCGGCCGGCCATGGCGGCGTCCTCGGTGGCGGGCGGGCGCACCATCCGAGTGAGCCGCCGGCCGATGCCGACGAGCCCGTCGGGCGAGAACAGGATGAAGCCGACGAACAGCAGGCCGAACCAAAAGAGCCAGTTCGCGGTCCAGATCGACAGCATCTCGCGGAACAGGATGAAGAACAGGGCTCCGATCGCCGGGCCGGCGAGGCCGCGCATCCCGCCGATCACCACCATGGCGAGCAACTCGCCCGAGAAGGCGGAGCCGAGGGGCTCGGCCGAGGCGAAGCGGTGGGTGAAGACGCTGAGCGTGCCGGCGAGCCCCGTCACGGTGGCCGAGACCGTGAAGGCGAGGAGCTTGTAGCGGTTGGTCGGGTAGCCGAGGAAGCGCGCCCGCTGCTCGTTCTCGCGGATCGCCTCCAGCACCGTGCCGACCGGGGAGCGGCGGAAACGCGCGAGCCCATAGGCGACGGCGAAGCCGGTGAGCGCCACGAGCCCGTACCAGGTCCAGGCCGCATCGAGGTCGAGTCCGAGGAACGTCGTCCGCTCGACGCCGCCATAGCCGCTCTCGCCGCCGGTTAGCGCCGTCCAGCGGAAGGCGATCGTGAAGGAGAGGGCCGACAAAGCCAGCGTCAGGAGCGAGAAATAGACCCCGCGCCGGCGCAGGATCAGGAGGCCGAGGAGCAGGGACGCCAGCGCCACGACGACGAGGGCGAACAGGACCGGCGGCAGCAGGGTGCCGGGGAAGAAGGTGCGCTGGCCGATCGCCGCCGCGTAGGCGCCGAGCCCGAAGAACGCGCCGTGGCCGAAGGAGACGAGCCCGGTCTGCCCGACCAGGATGTTGAGGCCGAGGCAGGCCACCGCGAACACCACCACGTCGGTGGCCGAGGTGAGGGTGAGGCCGAGGGCCTGCAGGCAGAAGGGCAGGGCCACGAGGGCGGCGGCGAGGAGCGGCAGGGTGAGACGGTCGCTGCGGTCGGTCATCGTCGTCACTCGAACCGCAGGATGCGCTCGCCGAGCAGACCGCGGGGCCGCACGAGCAGGATGAAAGCCATCAGGGCGTAGATCGCGGCCTCGGCGAAGCCCGGATAGACCAGCACCATCAGGCCGCGCACGACACCGACGATGAGGGCCGCGAGCACCACGCCCCAGAACGAGCCGAGCCCGCCGATCACCACCACCACGAAGGCGCCGGTGAGCACCTCCGCGCCCATCGCCGGGTGGACGCCGGAGATTGGCGCCAGCATCACCCCGGCGAGCGCCGCGAGGCCGACGCTGAGCCCCACCACGGTCGCCATGTAGGGCTTGAGCGAGATGCCGAGCGCCGCCACCATGTCGGGATTCTGGACGCCGGCCCGGACCACCCGCCCGAAGGTGGTGCGCTGGAGCAGGAACCAGACGCCCGCCACCGCGACGACCACCGCCGCCAGGATGGTGAGCCGGTAGCGCGACAGCACGAAATCGCCGACGAAGATCTGGCCGCGCAGGGCCTGCGGGATCGAATAGGGCAGGGGCGGCGCGCCGAAGATCATCCGCAGGGCCTGCTCCGCCACCATGGCGAGGCCGAAGGTGAGGAGCAGCGAGAGGATCGGGTCGGCGCGGTAGAACCGCCGGAAGAGGAACCGCTCGACCAGGAGACCGATCACCGCGACGAGCACCGGCGCCGCGACGATGGAGCCGCCGAAGCCGAGGTGAGGGGAGAGCACGATCGTCAGGTAGGCGCCGATCGCGTAGAACGCGCCGTGGGCCAGGTTGACGATGCCGCCCAAGCTGAAGATCAGCGACAGGCCGAGCGCGATCAGAAGGTAGATCGCGCCGAGGAAGAGGCCGTTGACGACCTGCTCGACGGCGAGGGTGAGGAGGAGCACGGGGTTAGTTCCTGTCGGACATCTTCGAGATCATGGGCGTGCCACTGCGTGCTTCAGGATGATGCGCGGATTCCTCCTCTCCCCGCGGGCGGGGAGAGGGCTGCGTCCCCGTTCAGGGGTCGCAGCGAGCCCGAAGGGCGAGGGTGAGGGGGTGTTTCCGGACGAGCGTCACGCGTCGAGACCCCTTCACCCTCGCTCCGGCTTCGCCTCCGCTTGTCGCGTCCCCTGAACGAGGACTCGACCCTCTCCCCGCCCGCGGGGAGAGGAGGATGCGCGCGAATCGTTGCTCTCACCGGAGATGGAGAAGCTGCGTCACGCCGGAAGCCGTCCCCCTACCCCTCCAGCTTGCACGCCGCCTCTTCCGCCGTCGGCGCCAGCACCTCCATGTCCTCGTTCGGACCGGGAATCGCCGGGGTCGAGGTGAACAGGTCCCACTTATCCTTCACCTTGTCGGCGGGGAGCGCCGTGATCGCGTACATCTCGCTGATCAGCTGGTGGTCGCGGGCGCGGAAATAGCCGGGCCGCGGCTTCTGCACGTCGAACTTCGCGCCGCTCTCGAGATACGAGACGAGCTTCGGCCCCTCGGTGGACTTGGTATCGGCCATCGCCTTGGCGACGATCTTGACCGCGTTGTAGTCGCCCCAGGCCTGGTTCTCCGGCGGCTTGCCGTATTTCTTGGTGAAGGCGGCGACGAAGGCCTTGGCCGACGGCGTGTCGACCTTGTGGTGCCACAGGCACGGCCAGGTGCCGGCGAAGTTGCCAGGGCCGGCGCCCCAGGCGAGGGCGGTGTCGAAGCCGAACCCGGCGACCGGAAAGGGCAGGCCGTACTCGGCGTATTGCTTGAGGAAGTTGGTGATCTGGTTGCCGGCGAGGTTCGAGATCACGAGGTCCGGCTTCGCCTGCCGGATCTTGATCAGGTAGGCGGAGAAGTCGGTGGCGTCGGTCGGCACCAGCTCGTCGGCCGCGAAGGTGCCGCCCTGGCCCTGCATGAACCCCTTGGCGACGCGCAAGAGGTCGTGGCCGAAGGCGTAGTCGGCGGTGAGCGAGTACCAGCGTTTGCCCTTGACGAGCCCGCCCTCGGTCAGGGAGCGGCCGACCGCCTTGACGTACATCGAGTTGGCGCCCTCGACGTGGAACATGTAGCGCTTGCAATCCTGCCCGCGCAGGGCGTCCGAATTGGCGCCGGTATTGAGGAAGATGGTCTTGCCGCGCTGCGCCACCTGGCCGATGGCGAGCGCGGAAGCCGACGAGATCTCGCCGACGATCGCCGCCACCTTGTCGCGCTCGACGTAGCGCTCGGCCTTGCTCGACGCGGTCTGCGGGTTGACCGAATCCTCGGTCAGGAGTTCGACCTTGCGGCCGTCGATGCCGCCGGCGGCGTTGATTTCCTCCGCGGCGAGCTGGGCCGCCATCACGGCGTACTCGCCGAGCGGCCCGAGGAAGCCGGTGCGCGGCGTGAGGTGGCCGATGCGGATCGGCTGCCCGCCTTGAGCCCGCACGAGGCCCGGCATGGCGAGCGCGGCGCCGGCCGCGAGGCCGCCCTGCAAAAGGTGACGGCGCGTCTGGGGGTGGCGCGTGGGAGTGGAGCCCTGCGTCATGGTGCGTGTCCTGCCCGGGATCGCATCACGGTCGTTCGGGTTGCCGTGATCTGTGATCACACTTAGGCTGGCATCAAACGGCGCGCCTGTCGAGACGGGGAAACCGTCCGCGCGACGCCGCGAGGGGAACGCGTAAGGGGAGGTCCGCTTGGAAAGGCGGGACTTGCATGGAGGGGAGGCGCGCGAGCGCCCCGACCCGGACGGCGTCGCGCCGCCGGCGCGGATCACCCTCGGCACGCAGGTCTACGATGCGCTCCGCGACCTGCTGATCGCCGGCGAGCTGGCGCCCGGGGAGCGATTGTCCCTGCGCACGGTCGCGGAGCGCCTCGGCACCTCGATGATGCCGGCCCGCGAGGCGGTGTCGCGGCTCGTCGCCGATGAGGCGCTGGAGGTGCTGCCGAACCGCGCCGTGCGGGTGCCGGTGATCACGCTGCAAAAATTCCGGGAGCTGACCCGGGTGCGCATCGCCGTCGAGGGCTTCGCGGCAGCGGAGGCCGCGCGGGCGGTGAGTGCCCGCGACCTCGCGGCGATCGCCCAGCACGACGCGGCGTTCCGGCACGAGGTGCTGTCGCCGACGCCCGACCTGGAGCGGGCGATGCGGGCTAACCGCGACCTGCATTTCGCGGTCTACGAGGCCGCCGGCCTGCCTTCGCTCGTCGCCATCATCGAGGGGTTGTGGCTGCGCATCGGCCCGGTGCTCAACCTCGACATGCGCTCCTCGCCCCGCCGCCTCGCCGAGGGCGGGGCGCAGGCGCACCACGCGGCCCTCGTGGCGGCGCTCGCCGCCGGCGATGCCGGGGGCGCCCGCGCGGCGCTCAGTGCCGACATCGCCGGCAGCGCCGGCTTCATCGAGACCACCGGGCGCCTCGCGCCCTGAGGCATTGAAACAACTTGGCGCCTCGCGCCCTGAACAGGGAGGACACCATGGATATGGGTTTGAGCGGACTGAAGGTGCTTGTCACCGCGGGCGCCGCCGGCATCGGGCTCGAAGTGGCGCAGGCCTTCGTGGAGGAGGGCGCGCGGGTCCATGTCTGCGACGTCGACCGCGAGGCGCTGGCGGCCTTGCCCGCCGGCCTCACCGGCACCTACGCCGACGTCGCCTCGCGCGACGACGTCGCCCGGTTGTTCACGGAGGCCGACACGGCGCTCGGTGGGCTCGACTGCCTCGTGAACAATGCCGGCATCGCCGGGCCGACGGGCCGCGTCGAGGAGATCAACCCGGAGGATTGGGACCGCACCCTCGACATCTGCATCACCGGGCAGTTCAACTGCGTGCGCCTGGCGGTGCCGTCCCTCCGCAAGAGCGCCAACCCGTCGATCGTCAACCTGTCCTCGGTGGCGGGCCGCTTCGGCTTCCCGCTGCGCACGCCCTACGCGGCAGCGAAATGGGCGGTGATCGGCTTCACCAAGTCGCTGTCGCGGGAGCTCGGGCCGGACGGCGTCCGGGTCAACGCGGTGCTGCCGGGCATCGTCGCCGGCGACCGCCAGCGCCGGGTGCTGGAGGCCAAGGCGCAGCAGCGTGGGATCAGTTTCTCCGAGATGGAGCAGGCGGCCTTCGCGGCGGCCTCGATCAAGGACTACGTCACCGCGCGCCAGATCGCCGACCAGATCCTGTTCCTGGCCTCGGAGCGGGGCAAGACCATCTCGGGCCAGGCCTTGGCGGTGGATGGCGATTTGCAGATGCTGACGTAAGAGATCGGCTCGACTCGCTCGACGGTACTTCCGCCCTCGACGTCATCCCGGGGCCGCGAAGCGGAACCCGGGATCCATAACCGCTGGCGGTCCAGGATGAAGCGGAATGCGATCCGCTTGCTTCGGCATCCTCGGCGGTTATGGATACCGGGTTCTCGCCTTTCGGCGAGCCCCGGGATGACACGGAGGGTGTATTTAAGTGTGTCTCGACCTGCGAGCCGGGATCACGAGACCGTTACGGCAGCCACCGCGCCAGGAACCCGCCCACCGCCACCGCGAACACCGCCCACGGCCCGACCACCAGCCAGATCGGGTGCGGCCCGGCCTCTTCCCTCGTCTTCACGTCGTTCAGGATCATCGCCGCCCCCGCCGATTCGTCGCGTGAGGCGAGAGAGCCCGGCGATTGTGGTTGGACGGGGGAAGCTTGACCGGTGGAGCTTGCGTCAGGCTGGCTTGTCCCCGGGCCGGTGCGCCGCGACGGGACGCGGGCGCGCCGCGTCGACGGCATAGAGCGCGAGTCCCGCCCAGATCAGGCCGAAGACCAGCGCCTGGGAAGGCGGCAGCGATTCGCCGTAGATGAGCACGCTGAGCAACAGCAGGCCCGTCGGCGAGAGGTATTGCAGCAGGCCGAGCGTCGAGAGCTTGAGGCGCGAGGCCGCGGCGGCGAACCACATCAACGGCAGGGCGGTGGTGACGCCGGTGAGCATCAGGAGCAGCACCTGCCCGGTGTCCTGGCCGGGCGGCGTCGGGGCAAGGCTGAGATAGGCGAGCGCGATCGGCAGGAGCGCGAAGGTCTCGGCGCCCAATCCCAGGATCGGGTCGATCGGCACCAGCTTGCGAATCAGGCCGTAGACCGCGAACGTCACGGCGAGCGCCAGGGCGATCCACGGCAGGGTGCCGGCCGCCACCACGGCCGCGACGACGCCGATGCCGGCCAGAGCCACCGCGGCGAGCTGAAGCGGGCGCAGGGACTCGCGCAGCACCAGGGCGCCGAGGGTCACGTTGACGAGCGGGTTGATGAAGTAGCCGAGGCTCGCATCCAGCATCCGCCCGTTCTGTACGGCCCAGAGGTAGAGCGACCAATTGCCCGCGATGAGGAAGGCGGAGAGCACCAGGAAGCCGTGGCGGCGCTGGAGCGTGAAGCCGGGACCCCGGCGCATCAGGCGCAGACCGACCAGCAGCAGCGTGATGAACAGGCTCGACCAGACGATGCGGTGGGCGAGGATGCCCCAGGCCGGCACCCCGTCGAGCAGGCGGAAATGGACCGGGACGACGAGGCCCCAGCTCAGGAAGGCGCCGAGCGCGTAGATCAGACCCACGGATGTTTCCCCCGGGCGTCTGCCGCGCCCGTCCGGGTTGTGCCGCAGGCGGCCCGCCCCGGCTACGGTCCGGGGCGGGGAGCGGTCACCCGCTCTACGCGGGTCTGCCAGAGGGGCTGCCGAAGGGTCAGGAGGCGAGGAACCGTTCGAGGAGCCGCAGCGTCGCGCTCGGGTTCTCCTCGGCCAGGAAATGGCCCGACGGGACGATCTCGAAGGTGGTGTCGTCCGGCGCGAAGGTGCCGGTCCAGGCCTGCCGTACCGGATCGAGCCCATCGCGGCCGACGAAGCGGTCAGCGACCAGGACCAGGACCGGGCCGGCGAGGCGGCGCGCTTGAGCGATGTCGGCCTCGTCGGCGGCCCGGTCGGGCCCGGCCCCGGCGCGGTAATCCTCGCAACTGGCGTGGATCCGCTCTGGCACGTTCCAGCTCTGGCGGTAGAGATCGAGGGCGCCGGGCGAGAAGGCGTCGAGGGTGCCGTCGCCGGTCCAGAGCCGCAGCAGGTCCTCGTAGTACGGGATCGGGGCTCGGCCGATTTCCTGCTCGGGCGACGGGGCCGGTTGCGCCAGGAAGCGCCAATGCGGGTAGGCGTCCGGCTCCCGGTCCATCTTCTGCCACTGCGAGACCGTGGGCAGAATGTCGAGAAGGGCGAGACGGTCGATCCGGCCCGGCTCGTCGAGGGCGAGGCGGTAGCCGACCCGGGCGCCGCGGTCGTGGCCGACGAGACCGAAGCGGACATGGCCCATCCGCTCCATCACGGCGACCACCTCGCGGCCCATCCGGCGCTTGGAATACGCTTCGTGCGCGGGATCGCCCTTCGGCGCTGCCGACCAGCCGTAGCCCTTGAGGTCGAGGCAGACCACCCGGTGGGTGCGGGCGAGCGCCGGGGCGATCCGGTGCCAGCAGGCGTGGGTCTGGGGAAAGCCGTGCAGCAGCACCAGCGGCGGCGCATCCTCCCGCCCGCCGGCCCGGGCGAAGAAGCGCCCGTCGGGCAGGTCGATCCAGTGCGAGGTGAAGCCGGGAAACAGGTCGGCGGGCATCGTCGCTCCCAAGGTCCTTGGCCCGCGCCGGGGCGCGAGCTAACCTGGGTTAACGCGAGAATCCGCCTCAGGTCTCGCGGGCCACCGCGCGCCAGCCGATGTCGCGGCGGCAGAAGCCCTCCGGCCAGTCGATCCGGTCGAGGGCGGCGTAGGCGCGGCCTTGCGCCTCGCGCACGTCGCGGCCGAGGGCGGTGACCGCGAGCACCCGGCCGCCATCGGCGACCAGCCGCTCGCCGTCGCGCTTCGTGCCGGCCTGGAACACCAGGGCGCCGGCTCCTTCCGCCTCCGACAGGCCGCGGATCTCCGAGCCCCTGGCGACCGTGCCGGGATAGCCGGGGGCGGCCATGATGACGGTCAGCGCCACCTCGTCGCGCCAGTCCGGCGCGACGCCCGAGAGGTCGCCCTCGCTGGCGGCGAGCAGCAGCGGCACCAAGTCCGAGGCGAGGCGCGGCATCAGCACCTCGCATTCGGGATCGCCGAAGCGGGTGTTGTACTCGATCAGCATCGGGCCGTCGGCCGTCAGCATCAGCCCGGCATAGAGGATGCCGGAGAAGGGCGTACCGCGCGCGCGCATCCCGTCGAGGGTCGGGCGGATGATCCGCTCCATCACCTCGGCCTCGAGCTCGGGCGTGAGCACCGGGGCGGGGGAATAGGCGCCCATGCCGCCGGTATTCGGCCCCGTGTCGCCGTCATGGACGCGCTTGTGGTCCTGGGCGGTGCCGAGGAGCACGGCGCGGCTGCCGTCGCACAAGGCAAACAGGCTCGCCTCCTCGCCGACCATGCACTCCTCGATCACCACCTCGGCCCCGGCGGCGCCGAGCCCGCCGCCGAGCATGCTCTCCACCGCGGCCTCGGCTTGGTGCAGCGTCTCGGCCACGACGACGCCCTTGCCGGCGGCGAGACCGTCCGCCTTGACGACGACCGGGATGCGGCCGGCGCGCAGGTAGGCGAGTGCCGGTTCCACGTCGCGGAAGCGCGCGAAGGCGGCGGTTGGGATCGCGAAATCCCGGCACAGTTCCTTGGTGAAGGCCTTCGAGCCTTCGAGCTGGGCTGCCGCGGCACTCGGCCCGAAGGCGCGGATGCCGGCCTCGGCCAGCGCGTCGACCAGCCCCGCCACCAGCGGCGCCTCGGGGCCGACCACCACGAAATCCACGCCCTCGCGCCGGCAGGCGGCGATCACTGCCGCGTGATCGGTGACGTCGAGGGGAAGGTTGGTGCCGTGGGCGGCGGTGCCCGGGTTGCCGGGGGCGATCAAGAGACGCCGGCAGAGCGGGCTCTGCGCCAGCTTCCAGGCGAGCGCGTGCTCGCGCCCGCCGGAGCCGATCAGCAGGAGGGTGAGGGAGTGCTGGTCGCGCATCGCCGGTTCCAAAGAGGATCGCACAAGAAGGATCGAGAAGGTCTCGCGCGACGGTTTAGGGAAGGCGCGTCCGGGCGGCAACCGGGACTGATGCGCGGGGGACACTCGCCGGATCATGCGGCGGGACGGCCTTCCGCGGCCCGGCCCGAGCCGGTAGCTTCACGCCCGATGTCGGCTCCCGCTCACTCCGCTTCCCTTGCCGCCCCGATCGCCAACGTGCCCGAATGGTCGGTCACCGAACTGGCGACCGCCCTCAAGCGCACCCTGGAGGATGCGTTCGGCCATGTGCGCCTGAAGGGCGAGATCTCGGGCTATCGCGGCCCGCACGGCTCCGGCCACGCCTATTTCAGCCTCAAGGATGGCGGCGCCAAGATCGACGCCGTGATCTGGAAGGGCACGATGCTGCGGCTGCGCCACAAGCCCAAGGAGGGCCTGGAGGTCGTGGTCACCGGGCGGATCACGACCTATCCGGGCAAGTCCGCCTACCAGATTGTCGTCGATTCGCTGGAACCCGCCGGGGCCGGCGCCTGGATGGCGCTCCTGGAGGAGCGCCGCCGCCTGCTCGCCGCGGAAGGGCTGTTCGACTCAAGCCGCAAGCGGCCGGTGCCCTACCTGCCGACGGTGATCGGCGTCGTCACCTCGCCGACCGGCGCGGTGATCCGCGACATCCTCCACCGGCTGGCCGACCGCTTCCCGCGCCCCGTCCTGGTCTGGCCGGTGCGGGTGCAGGGGGAGGGGGCGGCCGAGGAGATCGCCGCGGCGATCCACGGGTTCAACGCGCTCGAGCCCGGCGGCGCGATCCCGCGGCCCGACGTGCTGATCGTCGCCCGCGGCGGCGGCTCGATCGAGGACCTGTGGTGCTTCAACGAGGAGATCGTGGTGCGGGCCGCCGCCGCGAGCGCGATCCCGCTGATCTCCGCCGTCGGCCACGAGACCGACGTCACGCTGATCGACCACGCCTCCGACCGCCGCGCCCCGACCCCGACCGGCGCCGCCGAGATGGCGGTGCCGGTGCTGCACGAGCTGCTGACCGACCTCGACTCCCTGAGCCGGCGCCATGCCGGCGCGCTCCTGCGCCTCGTCGACCAGCGCCGGGGCGAGTTGCGCGGCCTGACCCGGGCCCTGCCCGGCCCGGAGGCGCTGCTGGCCCAGAAGCGCCAGCGCCTGGATCTGGCGGAGGCCCGCCTCGCCCCGGCGCTCGCTGCCAATGCGCGGGACGCGCAAGGGCGTCTCAACCGGGCGCTCCAGGGGCTCGCCCGCAACCCGCCCTCCTTGCGCCTCGCCCGGGCCCGCGAGCGCCTGGCGACGATCGACCACCGCCCGCGCCACGCCCTGGAGCGGGTGCTGGCGGTGCAGGGCGAGCGGTTGAACGGCCTGTCGCGCCGGCTGGAGCAGGCGCCGGGCCACGGGCTGGAGCGCCTCGCCGGGCGCCTGTCGCGGGCGACCGCCCTGTTCTCGAGCCTCAACTACCGGGCGGTGCTGGCGCGGGGCTACGCGCTGGTGCTCGACGAGGCCGGCACGCCGGTCGGATCGGCGGACGCTGCGCGGGCGGCTGGGCGCGTGACGGTGGAATTCGCCGACGGGCGGGTGGCGGCGGCGGTGGAGGGCGCGAACCCGCCCAAGACCGCGTCGAAGCCGGCGCCGCGCCGGGCGGCGAAGCGCCGGGAGAGCGCGGCGGAGACGAAGAAGGCGCCCGTGGAGGGCGCCTTGCAGGGGTCGTTGTTCGAAAGCTGAAGCTCACGGCCTGAACCCTCCCCCCTTTGCGGAGGAGGGTGCCCCGCGGATGCGGGGCGGGAGAGGGGAACTACGCTTTCGGAGAGGTCGCGACCTTGATGAAGGGCGAACCCTGGATCAGCGTCGTGCTGCCCCTCTCCCGGCCTACTCCGCAGGCCACCCTCCCCCCCAGAGGGGGGGAGGGTTACGCGTCGGCTACGGAAGTGTCTGCTTGAGGCGATTGAGTTTAGAAAACTCAATACTCGTCGTCGTCGTCCTGCTCGCCCTTCCGCATCGGCTTGAGGCGTGCGAAGACCGAGTCGGCATCGAGACGCTCGTCGCCGCGGCCGGGGCGGCGGTCCTCGTCGCGGTCCTCGGGCTCGGGCAGGACCGAGAGCTCGGGCGGCATCAGGGTGGCGCCGCCCTCGGCGGATTCCACCAGCGGACGGTCCTTGGCGGCGCGCTGGACCTCGAAATCGAGGTCGATCTGCGAGCACAGGCCGAGGGTTACCGGGTCCATCGGCTGCAGCGAGCCGGAATTCCAGTGGGTGCGCTCGCGGATCTGCTGGATCGTCGACTTGGTAGTGCCGACGAGGCGCATCACCTGGGCATCCTTCAGCTCCGGGTGGTTGCGCAGCAGCCACAGGATGGCGTTCGGACGGTCCTGGCGGCGCGACAGCGGGGTGTAGCGCGGGCCCTTGGTGCGCTTCACCTCGGGCAGCTTCACCTTCGACACCGCCACCTTCATGCGGTGGTTCGGGTTCTTCTGCGCCCGCTCGATCTCCTCGCGGGTGAGCTGGCCGGTCGAGACCGGGTCGAGGCCCTTGATGCCGGCCGCCACCTCGCCGTCGGCGATGCCCTTCACCTCGAGGGGGTGGAGCTTGCAGAAATCGGCGATCTGATCGAAGGACAGCGACGTGTTCTCGACGAGCCAGACGGCCGTCGCCTTCGGCATCAACGGTCCCTGGGACATACCATACCTCCTCGGGGCGCTCCGACGCGGGAGCGCGACGGCCGCCCGGGAAGCGGCCCAATCCAAACACGGGCCCCTCGACGGCGACAGGGCGCCCGGGGCGGAACCGGGAGGCCCCGCCGGCGTCCCGGGTTACCAGGACGGCCTGTCTCACGCTGTGAGGGAATCGCCCGATATATAGGCGCGTCTCAGGCTCGGCGCAAACCGCTTTCGCGGGCGAAGAGATTTCGCGGGACGCCGCGTGTCGTCCCTTCTCGCGCAGACGAAGCGGCCCGCCGCCGGACGGGCGGCGGGCGATCGATCGTCAGACGAACAGGCTCGACACGCTCGATTCTTCGGCGGTGCGCCCGATCGCCTCGCCGAGCAGCGGCGCGATGGTGACGACGCGGATGTTGCGGGCGAGCTTGACCGCGGCGGTCGGCTGGATCGAGTCGGTGATCACCAGCTCCTTGAGCTTCGAGGAGGCGATGCGCGACACCGCGCCGCCCGAGAGCACGCCGTGGGTGATGTAGGCCGAGACGTCCTTGGCGCCCTTGGCGAGCAGGGCCTCGGCGGCGTTGACGAGGGTGCCGCCGGAATCGACGATGTCGTCGACGAGGATGCAGGAGCGGCCCTCGACCTCGCCGATGATGTTCATCACCTCCGACTCGCCGGGCCGGTCGCGGCGCTTGTCGACGATGGCCAGCGGCGCGTCGATGCGCTTGGCGAGCGCGCGGGCGCGCACCACGCCGCCGACGTCGGGCGACACCACCATCATGTCGGCGGGGTCCATCCGCTCCTTGATGTCGCGCACCATGACGGGTGCGGCGAACAGGTTGTCGGTCGGGATGTCGAAGAAGCCCTGGATCTGGCCGGCATGCAGGTCGAGGGTCATCACCCGGTCGGCGCCGGCCTCGGTGATGAGGTTCGCCACGAGCTTGGCCGAGATCGGGGTGCGGCCCGACGTGCGTCGGTCCTGGCGGGCATAGCCGAAATAGGGCAGTACGGCGGTGATCCGCCGCGCCGAGGAGCGCCGCGCGGCGTCGATCATGATGAGCAATTCCATCAGGTGATCGTTGGCCGGGAACGAGGTCGACTGGACGATGTACACGTCCTCGCCGCGCACGTTCTCCTGGAGCTCGACGAAGATCTCCATGTCGGCGAAGCGGCGGACCGAGCAGACCGCCAGCGGCTTTTCGAGATAGGCCGCGATCGCCTCGGCCAGCGGGCGGCTCGCATTGCCGGCGACGATCTTGATCGAGGATTTCATCGTGCTTCCATCGTGGCCCGCGCGAAGAGCCCCGGCGCTGCCGCGCGGTGCCCTTGAGTCAGGCCCGCGCGCACCGGGGTGAGGGGAGGATCGCATCGAGCTTCGCGCGAACACGGGCCCCTCGCGCGACGATGCTCTCATGTGACGGGCGAGGCTCTTACCAGTGCCGGGATACCGTCACAATGCTTTCATGCGTGCGCGGCCGGCTTTCATGCGCGCGCGACTGCGCAGCACCCCTGCATTCCTGTGCAGGAATGCTGTGCCGTGCGCCCTGGTCGCCTCAGGGCTGCAGCAGCCGGTGGAGATGCACGATGAAGTAGCGGGTCTGGGCGCTGTCGACGGTCTGCTGCGCCTTCGCCTTCCAGGCCATCGCGGCGCTGGCATAGTCGGGGAAGATGCCGACCACGTCGAGCTTCGAGAGGTCGCGGAAGGTGACGCTGTCGAGGTCGGTCAGCTCGCCCCCGAACACCAGGTGGAGGAGCTGCTTGGGTTCCTGGGAGGAAGCCGGCTTGGTGTCGCCCGGATTGCTCATGCGCATCGTCTCCGCGTGCCGCGACGAAGGCCGTCCGGCGGGACGGCGCCTGCCCGTCGGGGCAGGCGCCGGGGCGTCGCAAACGCCGGCCCGCGCGTCAAGCCGGATCGTGCTGCACTGCACGCGCGGGCCGGTCCCGTGGTCGCGTCAGGCGGCGTCGAGGGTCGGGTAGTCGGTGTAGCCCTCCGGCCCCTGACTGTACCAGGTCTTGTAATTGTCCTTCGTGAGGGGCGCGCCCTTGGCGATCCGCTCCGGCAGGTCGGGGTTGGCGAGGTAGGGGCGGCCGAACGCGACCGCGTCGGCGCGGCCCTCGTCGAGGGCGGCTTGCGCCCGCGGCCCGTCATAGTCGGAGTTCAGCACCAGGGGCCCGCGGAAGGCGGCCTTGATCGCGGGCGCCACCGGCGGGTGGGCGGGCTTTCCGAAGGTGCCGTCGGGGGCGGGCTCGCGCAGTTCGAGGAAGGCGAGGCCGATCTCCGACAGAGCCGCGGCGGCGGCCGGGAACAGGGTCGCGGGGTCGGCATCATCGACGCCCTGGATCGGCTCGTTCGGCGACAGGCGCACCCCGGTGCGGTCGGCGCCGACCGTGTCGGCGACGGTGCGGGCGACCTCGGCAAGCAGGCGGATGCGGTTCTCCACCGAGCCGCCGTAGCGGTCCTGGCGCAGGTTGGAGTTGGAGCGCAGGAACTGGTCGATCAGGTAGCCGTTCGCGGCGTGGATCTGCACCCCGTCGAAGCCGGCCTCGATCGCGTTGCGGGCGGCCTTGGCGTAATCCTCGAGGATCCGCGGGATCTCGTCCTCGCGCAACGCCCGCGCCTCGGCATAGGGCTTCTTGCCCTCGTAGGTGTGGGCGTGGTCGGGCCCCGTGGTGGCCGAGGCCGAGACCGGCTGAGCGCCGCCCAGAAAGTCGGGATGGACCAGCCGGCCCATGTGCCAGAGCTGGGCGACGATGCGCCCGCCGGCCTCGTGCACCGCCGCGACCACCGGCTTCCAGGCCTCGACCTGCTCAGGGCTCCACAGGCCCGGGGCGAAGGGCCAGCCGGTGCCCTCCTGCGAGATGCCGGTGGCCTCGCTGATGATCAGGCCGGCGCCGGCGCGCTGGCGGTAATACTCGGCCATGATCGGCGTCGGCACGTGCGAGCGCGAGGCGCGGCCGCGGGTGAGCGGCGCCATCAGGATGCGGTTCGGCGCCGCGATGGCGCCGAGCTGGATCGGATCGAACAGGGAGGGCACTGAGGTCAGCTCCGGATCGAGCCCGGCTTCAAGGGCCGGGCGACGGGGGAGGAGATGGGAGCCCGGGCCGGAGATGCCAGATGGTGCGTTGCAGCGCGTGCCCCCGGCATGTGCTCCCGCGCACCCGATCCGGCGGGTGCGTCCGGATGGGGCTCCGGTACGCCGCCGCCAGGGAGGCGGACAGCGATGAGCGTTGACGCAGCGCCGGTGCTTTGCATAATCTTCACAACACCAAAATTTTTCATCCGAGATTTTTCGGCGCAATCCTGCGATAGGCGCGATGACGCAACCGACCAGTCGTTGGTATACACATATGAATCGAGAGACTTCGAAAGAATTATATTCAGAAGAACAGATTGTCGATTTGATTCGTTCACAACAGTTGAAAAAGGGAGATTTCGTCTGGGAACTCGGCACACCGAAGATGTGGACACGTGTCGACGAGGTTCCTCTGTTCTCGGGCCACCTGCGTCCGGCGCCCCCGGACATGCCGGCCGCGGACACGCTCCCGGCTGCCGATCGCGAGGACCCCGGCGCCGGCATGCCGGCGCCGGCCCAGGCGGAGGAGCCCGATGCCGACCCGGCCGATGCGTCTCCGGAGGAGGCCAGCCCGAACGACGACGCCCCGCTCCCCGGGGAGGCGATCTTCGGCCCGGTCGAGACCGGGATCGTGAAGCCGACCTACACCGAGGGCTCCGGCTGGGGATTCGTCCGCATCGAGGGCAAGCCGGACCTCTACTTCAAGATCAAGGGCGGGCCCTGCGTGGTGAAGCCGGGGCCGCACCCGCTCGCGGCCGGCTGCACGGTGACGGCGACGGTCGAGCGGAGCGGGGACGGGCGTTCCTTCGCCTCCTCGCTCCACGTCGATGCGCCGGCTCCCACCCTGACGCCCGAGGAAATGCAGGAGCGCCAGGAGCAGGGCACGCGGGTGATCCAGGCGTTGATGGAGCAGGTGCCGCCGGGTGCCTGGTTCACGCGCTGGTCCAACGTCAAGCTCAACCGGACCGACAAGCGCAACATCAACGACGCGACGGTGCGCACGCTCGCCAAGACCGCGCTCGACGAGGACCGGACCTTCACCCACTCCGACGACGAACACCTGATCCTGAGGCAGTACCTCAAATACACGTTCGCGCGGCTCGCCCGGGAGAACAAGATCGCGTATGCGGGACCCTATGCGGCGTTCGACACCGGCCTGCTCGACAAGCTGTACGAGCCGATCCTCTGCCTGTCGGAGTACAACGAGGATGCGCGGCGCTACAGCCACGTCAGTTTCTGCGTCGCCGGCCAGGGACCGGCGGGCAAGCGGCTGATCTCGGTCTTCGCGGACCGCCCGGCCCCCGCGCGCTACCTGACGCGGCTCGACGAGGTGATGTTCGATCCCGCCTGCCCCGTCACCCCGCAATGGAGCCACATCATCAAGGACGCGATCGAGCGCGGCCGCTTCCCGCTCGCCTTCCTCCAGCACTACGCCCCGGCCGCGTTCCACGAGCGGCTGAACGACCGGGCCGACGAGGCCTGGATGCGGGACTACGTCCGGGCGCTCGCGAGCGACATCCAGGCCCGCCGCGCCATCGCCGGCCACGTCGCCGGCGCGATCGAGACCGCGCGGAAGCGGGTGCGCTGGGACTACAAGACCGCGGTGCCGATCTACTACCCGGCCGAGGACGCGATGAGCTTCATCCTGCCGCTCGCGCTGCGGCCCGGCGGACCGCCGGACCTCGCCCTGGTGGCCCGGCGGGTGAACCCGAACGAGTATTACGGCGTCACGGTCTACACCCTCGAAATGGCCTACCTGGCGGCCCGGCTGATCGGCCCGCTCACCGGGGCCGGCTGGCTCACGCCGCGGATCGGGGAGGCGACGAACCTCCTCAGCTATACCGGCGACCTGTCGCTGTAAGAGCATGTTCGACAAGCTCGACGATCCTGACACTCTCCGCGTCATTCCGGGGCCGCGCAGCGGAGCCCGGCGTGCCAAAGGCACGCCCAGAACCGCGGATGGTCCAGGATGAAGCGGAGATCATTCCGCCTGCTTTGGAACCGCCTGAGTTTCTGGATTCCGGGCTCCGCTGCGCGGCCCCGGAATGACGCGGAGGATGATAAGTCTCTGGAAGCCAGATCAAACAGGCACTGAGCTGTCCGTAAGGACGCCCGGGCGTCCGCTCACGACTTGTCCATCTGCTCCTTGGCGTCCGACACCGCCTTCATGCAGCCGGTCTCGTCGCCCTTCTTGTCGAGCTCGCGGGCGCGGTTGAGGCTGGCGCGCGCCTCCATCACGCCGGTGCCGCCGCCGCTCGCCTTGGCGACGTCGGCGGTGGCCTGGGTCTCGGCGGAGCCGGGAGCGGGGCCCTTGGGGAGCGAGGACGGGCTGGTGCCCTTCTCGGTCGCCGCCTCGGCCTGGGCCTCGCGGCGGGACGCCACTTCCTTGCCGCCGCTGGACGCGGAGATGGTCTCGCGGCCCTTCGCGTCGAGGCGCGGCTCCAGCGACGAGATCTCGGTGCCGCAGGCGCCGGCGAGGGCGGGACCGGCGAGGCCGGCGAGAAGGCCGGCGGCGAGGATGAGCTTCATGGCGTGTCTCTCCCGTTCCGGGCACGCGGCGCGCACTGGCTGGCGAACCTTGGCCCGATGAACCCTGGTCGCGAACACCCGCCCGGGGGCGGGGGTTCCGCCTCGCGGGAATCATTGCAGAAAAAAGGGGCCGCCCCCCGTGCGGGAAGCGGCCCCTCGTCGTCTCCGCCGTCTCCCGCGGGGGCACGAGGCCCCGCGGGATCACGCTCACGCGCTGAGCTTGTCGCGCATCGGCAGCTGGCGGATGCGCCGGCCGGTCGCCGCGAAGATCGCGTTGGCGATGGCCGGCGCGATCGGCGGCACGCCGGGCTCGCCGACGCCGCCGAGCGGCTTGTCCCAGGATCCACCCTGCACGAGGTGCACGTTGATGATCTTGGGCGCCGCGTCGATGCGGGTGAGCTCGTAGGTGTCGTAGTTGTCCTGGACGGCGCGACCGTTCTTGAAGCTGATCTGGGCGGTGAGCGCGAGGCCCATGCCCATCACCACCGCGCCTTCGAGCTGCGAGCGCACCCGCTCCGGGTTGACCTGCTGGCCGCTGTCGATGGCGATGTCGACCCGCTGGACGCTGACCTCGCCCTTCGGCGACACCTCGACCTCGGCGACGGCCGCCGTGTAGGTGACGAAGCTGTAATGCGCCGCGATGCCGAGGCCGCGGCCCTTCTCCACCTTGCGGCCCCAGCCCGCGCCTTGCGCCACCGCCTCGATCACGTTGCGCAGGCGGCCCGTGTCGTAGGGGTAGCGCGCGGGGTCCTCGCCGTAGTTCCAGGCATCGCCCATCTTGACCGGGTCGATGATCCGGGCCGGGCCGATCACGTCGAGGAGGTAGTCCTTCGGGTCGCGGCCGGCCATGTGGGCGAGCTCGTCCAGGAACGACTGCACCGCGAAGGCCCGCGGGATGTTCGAGACCGAGCGGAACCAGCCGATGCGGACATGGGCGTCGGCGGGCGGGTTCTCCATCCGCATGTTGGGGATGGCGAACGGCACGTTGACGAGGCCCATCCCGAGCTCGATCGGGATCTGCTCGTTTGCGCCGGCGACGAAGGTCGAACCGATGGTCGGGGCCGCGCTACGGTGCAGCCAGGCGACCGGCATGCCCTTGTCGTCGAGGCCGGCCTCCAGCCGCTCCATCGAGACGGTGTGATAGTAGCCGTTATGGAGGTCGTCCTCGCGGGTCCAGGTCATCTTGACCGGGGCGCCGTCGACCGCCTTGGAGCAGAGCGCCGCCTCGACGAAGTAGTCGGGCTTCGACTTGCGGCCGAAGCCGCCGCCGAGCAGCGTGACGTTGACCGTGACGGTCTTGGGATCGATTCCGAGGCGCTTGGCGATGCGGTCGCGGGCGGCCTGCGGCGACTGCACGCAGCCCCAGGCCTCGATCGTGCCGTCCTTGGCGATCCGCACGGTCGCGGCCGGCGGCTCCATCGGGGCCTGGGCGAGGTGGGGGATGTAGTACTCGGCCTCGTGGCGCTTCACCGCCTTCTTCATCGCCGCGTCGACGTCGCCCTCCTGGCGCACCACCTTGCCGGGCTTGCGCACGGCCTGCTCCAGGGTGGCCCGGTAGGCGTCGGAATCGTAAGACGCGTTCGGGCCGTCGTCGAAGGTGGCGTTCAAGGCCTCACGGCCCTTGATTGCCGCCCAGGTGTTGCGGGCGATGACCGCGACGCCGCCGGTCGGCATGAACTCGTAGGGCGGGGCCGGCGGATCGATGGTGACGACCTTGACGACGCCCGGCACCTTCATGGCGGCGGCCTCGTCGAAGCTCTTGATCTTGCCGCCGAAGACCGGAGGCCGCGCGACCACGGCGTAGAGCATGCCCTCGACGCGGGTATCGAGGCCGTACTGCGCCTTGCCGGTGGTGATGCCGACATTGTCGATGAGGCCGACCCGGCCCTTGCCGATGTAGCGGAAGGCCGACGGGTCCTTGAGCTTGACCGAGCCGCGATCCGGCACCGGCACGCTGGCCGCCGCCTGCGCCACGTCGCCGAAGCCGATGCGGCGCCCGGACTTGGCGTGGACGAGGGCGTGGTTCTCGGCCGTCACCTCGGCGGCCGGCACGCCCCATTGCTTGGCGGCGGCCTCGATCAGCATGGTGCGGGCGGCGGCACCGGCGCGGCGCAGCGGCATGAAGAAGTGCCGGAGCGAGCGCGAGCCGTCGGTGTCCTGGTTGCCGAAGCGCTCCTCGTCGCCATGCGCCTGGGCGACCTTGACCTTGGCCCAGTCGGCCTCGAGCTCGTCGGCGACGACGAAGGCCACTGAGGTGCGCACGCCCTGACCCATCTCCGAGCGGGTGCAGGTCACCGTCACGGTGCCGTCGGGGGCGATCGCCACGAACAGCGTCGGGTCGTCGCGCCAGCCATGCGGCATGCCGTCGGCGCCGAACTTCGCCGGCTCGGCGGCGAGCGCGTCCTTCGGCTTCAGCGACAGGGCCAGCACCAGGGCGCCGGCGCCCGCGAGCAGGCCGCGGCGGCTGAGCTGGCCGGGGGACGCCTTGGCGACGATGGATTCCGGCTCCTCGGCCGGGGCGGATTTGAGGAAGGAGGAGAGGTCGTGAATCACAGGCGATCTCCCTGGCCGGCCTTCGGGGTCAGCCCCGCCGCCTGCTTGATGGCGGCGCGGATGCGCGGATAGGTGCCGCAGCGGCACAGGTTGCCGCTCATCGTCGAATCGATGTCGGCGTCGGTCGGCTTCGGGGTGTCCTTGAGGAGGGCCGCCGCCTGCATGATCTGCCCGGTCTGGCAGTAGCCGCACTGCGCCACGTTGAGGTCGCGCCAGGCGGCCTGGACCGGGTGGTTGCCGTCCGGGGACAGGCCCTCGATCGTCACCACCGGCTGGCCGTCGGCGGCCGAGACCGCGGTCTGGCAGGCCCGCACCGCGGCGCCGCCGACATGGATGGTGCAGGCGCCGCAGGCCGCGACGCCGCAGCCGAACTTGGTGCCCGTCAGGCCGAGCTCGTCCCGCAGGTACCACAGCAGCGGCATCTCGGGATCGCCGTCGAAGCGGCGTTCCTCACCGTTCACGTTGAGCTTGATCATCGTCGCCCTCCGGCTTCGGGAGGCCTTTTGGGAACGCCCCGCGGACATGGCTCCGGTCGCGGCGCCCAGCCTCCCCGTCGATTCTGCATCTCGCGGCGCGGCGGCCGTCGAAGGGCCCGCGCCCCGTTCCTCCCGGATCACGCCTGAGCCGGCGTGGTCTTGCTTGGGTGGATCGTTCCCCGGGGCTCGCCCATGGACCGGTCCGCCATTACCTGAAACTCAGAATAGTTTCAGGTTAGGGATGGGTACCCCGGAGTCGCGCGTGTCGGCAAGACGGTCGCGTCTCGCCGAAATGCCGCGTCCGCCCGTCGGCAACGCCTTGCCGGTGGATTGCTTTTCGTGTATCGGCCCAACTTCCGGTGGTCCGTTGCCGGGATACTGCCTGCGTGGAGCGACGAGCTTCCGCGGCGCACCGGCCTGGACCTCTGGAAAAACACGTTTTCGCCCGTCGATCACGCGCCGGCCCGCGCCCCTTCACATCTCGGGGAGCGGCGGTTCCGAGAGACCTCTCGGGACTCCGGCGGGCGGAAGCGGCCCGTTCATACGAGCCGCCGGCGCCGTCCCCCCGGATAGGGCGGGACGATAAGGAGCATCAATGTCCGCAGGTTTGCAAGGCGCCGCGTCGAGCCGCGAGGATTTCGCCGCCCTCCTGGAAGAGTCGTTCCGGGAGCACGAGATCACGGAAGGCTCCGTGGTCAAGGGCCGTGTGGTGGCGATCGAGAAGGACGTCGCCGTCATCGACATCGGGGCCAAGACCGAGGGCCGCGTCGCCCTCAAGGAGTTCACGGGCCCCGGCCGTGACCAGCCGATCGGCGTCGGCGACGAGGTCGAGGTCTACGTCGACCGCATCGAGAACGCGCTCGGCGAGGCCGTCATCTCGCGCGACAAGGCGCGCCGCGAGGAGAGCTGGGTCAAGCTCGAGAAGGCGTTCGAGAACAACGAGCGGGTCACCGGCACGATCTTCAACCAGGTCAAGGGCGGCTACACCGTCGACCTCGACGGCGCCGTGGCGTTCCTGCCGCGCTCGCAGGTCGACATCCGCCCGGTCCGCGATGTCACCCCGCTGATGGGCACGCCGCAGCCGTTCCAGATCCTCAAGATGGACCGCCGCCGCGGCAACATCGTGGTGTCGCGCCGCACCGTGCTCGAGGAGAGCCGGGCCGAGCAGCGC
This sequence comes from Methylobacterium sp. EM32, assembly GCF_040593685.1. NCBI lineage: Bacteria > Pseudomonadati > Pseudomonadota > Alphaproteobacteria > Hyphomicrobiales > Methylobacteriaceae > Methylobacterium > Methylobacterium sp. EM32. The sequence goes on from NZ_JBEXZS010000143.1 coordinate 33,049, forward strand.
TCCGAGCTGGTGGCCAACCTCGAAGAGGGTCAGGTCATCGACGGCGTGGTCAAGAACATCACCGAGTACGGTGCGTTCGTCGACCTCGGCGGCATCGACGGCCTGCTGCACGTCACCGACATGGCGTGGCGCCGCGTCAACCACCCGTCCGAGGTGGTCAACATCGGCCAGACCGTCAAGGTCAAGATCATCAAGATCAACCACGAGACGCACCGCATCTCGCTCGGCATCAAGCAGCTCCTGGCCGATCCGTGGGAGGGCATCGCCGCCCGCTACCCGGTCAACGCCAAGCTCAAGGGCCGCGTGACCAACATCACCGATTACGGCGCCTTCGTGGAGCTGGAGCCGGGGATCGAGGGCCTGATCCACGTCTCGGAGATGAGCTGGACCAAGAAGAACGTCCATCCGGGCAAGATCGTCTCCACCTCCCAGGAGGTCGAGGTTCAGATCCTGGAGGTCGATCCGGTCAAGCGCCGCATCTCGCTCGGCCTGAAGCAGACCCTGCAGAACCCGTGGGAGGCCTTCTCCGAGAAGCACCCGGCCGGCACCGAGGTCGAGGGCGAGGTCAAGAACAAGACCGAGTTCGGTCTGTTCATCGGCCTCGAGGGCGACGTCGACGGCATGGTCCACCTCTCGGACCTCGACTGGAACCGTCCGGGCGAGCAGGTCATCGACGAGTTCAAGAAGGGCGACGTGGTGCGCGCGCAGGTTCTCGACGTCGACGTCGAGAAGGAGCGCATCTCGCTCGGCATCAAGCAGCTCGCCGGCGATCCCTTCGCCGATGCGGGTGAGGGCATCCGCAAGGGCCAGGTGGTCACCTGCGAGGTGCTCGAGGTCAAGGACTCGGGCATCGAGGTCAAGATCGTCGATTCCGACCTCCAGGCCTTCATCCGCCGGGCCGATCTCGCCCGCGAGCGCAACGACCAGCGCCCCGAGCGCTTCGCCGCCGGCGAGAAGCTCGATGCGCGCGTGACGCAGTTCGACCGCAAGGCCCGCCGCGTCCAGCTCTCCATCAAGGCCCTCGAGATGGCCGAGGAGAAGGAGGCGATCGCCCAGTACGGCTCCGCCGATTCGGGCGCCTCGCTCGGCGACATCCTCGGCGCGGCCCTCAAGGCTCGCCAGGGCGACAAGAAGTAAGCCGACAAGACGTAAGGGACCCGTCCGGGCGGCGACGCCCGGACACCCCGATGAGATCCGGACGCCCGCGCGGAAAGCCGCCGCGCGGGCGTTCTCACGTCCGAATTACCGCGATCGGGGAGGGGGATGCCCGCAAAACCGGTCTTGCCGCTGCGCGACGGCCGGGGGTAGAACAGCCCGGGAGCGAGGTGCGCCAATGACTTGCAGGGAACCACCCGGCAGGACGGCGCCTTCCGGAGTCTGATCAGGATACGGGCGCCGCATGGCCATCGATGCCGAACTTCTCCTCGACCGGCGGTCCTTGCGCCGGAAGCTGTCCGTCTGGCGCGCGATCGGGATCGGGGCGCTGATCGTCGCCGCCGGCGTCGTCGGCTGGCGGGCGGCCGGGGGCAGGGGCCTCTCCGCCGTCACGCCGCAGATCGCCCGCATCAGCATCGACGGCTTCATCGCCGGCAGCGAGAAGACCCGCGAGCTGATGAAGCGCGTCGGCGACTCGAGTGCCGTCTCGGGCGTCGTCGTGGCGATCAACTCGCCCGGCGGCACCACCACCGGCTCCGAAGAACTCTTCCGCAACCTGCGCCTTCTCGCCGAGAAGAAACCGATCGTCGCCTTCGTCGACGGCACGGCGGCCTCGGGCGCCTACATCACGGCGATCGCCGCCGACCACATCGTCGCCCGCGAGACCAGCCTCGTCGGCTCGATCGGCGTGCTGTTCCAGTATCCCGAGCTGTCCGGCCTCCTCGACAAGGTCGGGGTGAAGGTGGAGGAGGTGAAGTCCTCGCCGCTCAAGGCCGAGCCGAGCGGCTTCCACCCGACCCCGCCGGAGGCCCGCGCCGCCCTGCAGGCGATCGTCGGCGACACCTACGGCTGGTTCCGCGATCTCGTGGCCGAGCGCCGGAAGATGAACCCCGACCAGATCAAGGCGGTGGCCGACGGCCGGGTGTTCAGCGGCCGCCAGAGCGTGCCGCTCGGCCTGATCGACGAGACCGGCAACGAGCGCCAGGCCATCGCCTGGCTCGAGCGCGAGAAGGGCGTCGCCAAGGACCTGCCGGTGCGGGACTGGAAGCCGCGCTCCGACAACCGCTTCGGCCTGTTCTCGGCCGCGGCCTTCGGCGCCGGGCTCCTCGGCTACGACGACCTCGCCGCCCGGCTGCGGCAGGCCGGACCCGAGACGGAGAGCCTAACCCAGGGCGGCCTCCTCGCGGTCTGGCGCCCATAAAGAGCAAGACGCCCCCCGCGCATCTCCCCCGGCCGGCCCCGCCTCAGTCGAGACCCTACCGCCCATGATCAAGTCCGAGCTGGTGCTCAAGATCGCCGAGCAGAACCCGCACCTGTATCAGCGCGACGTCGAGAACATCGTCAACGCCATCCTGGACACGATCGCGGATGCGCTGGCGCGGGGCGACCGGGTCGAGCTGCGCGGCTTCGGCGCCTTCTCGGTCAAGCGCCGGGAGGCGCGGCGCGGCCGCAACCCGCGCACCGGCGCCGCCGTGGCGGTGGCCGAGAAGGCGATCCCGGTGTTCAAGACCGGCAAGGAGATGCGCCTGCGCCTGAACGCCGCCGGGATCGGCGCCGACGAGCCGAGCCGGGCCGAGGCCGCCGCGAGCTGAGGTGCAGACCCTGGCGCTCGGGCCCCCGCGCGTTACACTTGACCCACGGGACTCCGTCCGGCGGCCCCGCTCCCTTCCCGCATCACCGACGAAAGACCGGGTTTCCCGATGATCCGCTTCCTCAAGGGCCTGATCCTGCTGCCAATCGCGATCGTGGTCGTGCTGCTCGCGGTGGCCAACCGCCAGCCGGTGATGCTGTCCTTCGATCCGTTCTCGAACGGGACGCCGGCCTTCAGCCTGCCGATGCCGCTCTACGCGCTGATCTTCGCCGCCGTGGCGGTCGGCATCGTGGTCGGCGGCATCGGGTCCTGGCTCGGCCAGGGCGACACGCGCCGCGACCGCCGGGCCAAGGGCCGCGAGCTCGCCCGGCTGCGCAACGAGGCCGAGCGCCTGCGCCAGACCGCCTCGGCCCACACCCCGACGGTCGGCCGCACCGCCCTGCCGGCCCCGGTGAGCCGCGCCTGAGATGCGGCTGATCGGCGAGGCCGAGATCGACGCGGCGCTGACGCCCTTGCGCATGGTCGACGCCCTCGGCGTCGCCTTCCGGGCCGGCGCGACGGCGCCGACCCGCCATCACCACCCGATCGAGACCGCCCCGGACGGGGCCTCGCTGCTGCTGATGCCGGCCTGGACGGCCGATTACGTCGGGGTCAAGATCCTGACCCTGTTTCCGGGCAACCCGGCCAGGGGCCTCGACACGATTCAGGGCGGGGTCCTGCTCTGCGACGGCCGCGACGGCCGGCCGCTGGCGCTCCTCGACGGCGCCCGCCTGACCCTGTGGCGCACCGCCGCCGCCTCGGCGCTCGCCGCCCGCCACCTCGCCCGCGCGGACGCGTCCCGGATGGTGATGGTGGGGTCCGGCGCGCTCGCCCCCGCCCTCGTGCGGGCGCATGCAGCCGTGCGGCCGATCCGCGACGTCGCGGTCTGGAACCGCCGTCCCGAGGGTGCGCAGCGCCTCGCCGCGACGCTGGCCGCCGAGGGCATCCACGCGTATCCCGTCACCGACCTCGCGGCGGCTGTGGGGGAGGCGGATCTCGTCTCCTGCGCCACCCTCTCGACCGAGCCCCTGGTGCGCGGCGCCTGGCTGCGGCCCGGCGCCCATCTCGACCTCGTCGGCGCCTTCACGCCGGCGATGCGCGAGGCCGACGACGAGGCCCTGTCGCGCGGGCCGGTCTATGTCGACACGTCCGACGCCCTCAAGAAGGGTGGAGACGTCTCGATCGCGATCCAGTCCGGCGCGCTCGCGCCCGAGGCGATCGCCGGCGACCTCGCGGCCCTGTGCCGGGGCGAGGCGCCCGGGCGGCAGGACCCCGAGGCGATCACGGTGTTCAAGTCGGTCGGCGCCGCGATCGAGGATCTCGCCGCTGCGGCGGCGGTGTGGGAAGCCCTGACGCAGGATCCTTAAGCGTGCGCACCACGTGCGGGCGCGCTCGGATCGGCGTATAGGGAGCGGATGTCGCCCGCTTCCGCTCCCGACAAGACCTGCCTCGTCAAGATCTGCGGCCTCAGCACGCCGGACACCCTGGAGGCGTCGCTTACTGCCGGCGCCGACCTGATCGGCCTCGTGCATTTCCCGAAGAGCCCGCGCCACGTCGACCTCGACCTCGGCGCCGCCCTGTCGCGGCAGGCGCGGGGCCGGGCCGAGCGCGTCGCCCTGCTGGTCGATCCCGACGACGCCCTCGTCGCGGCGGTGGTCGCGGCCCTCGATCCGGACTGGCTGCAGCTGCACGGCCGGGAGAGCCCGGAGCGCGTGGCGGCCGTGAAGGTCCGCACCGGCCGCCCGGTGATGAAGGCGCTTGGCATCGCCACCGCCGACGACCTCGCCCGCGCCGCCCGCTACGCGGGCGTCGCCGACCGGCTGCTCTACGACGCCAAGCCCGCCCCCGGCGCGGTCCTGCCCGGCGGCAACGGCCACGCCTTCGACTGGGCGCTGCTCGCCGGGGCCGGTCGCGACCACCCGTTCATGCTCTCCGGCGGCCTCACGCCCGACACCGTCGCCGAGGCCCTGGCGATGACCGCCGCGCAGGCGGTGGACGTGTCGTCGGGCGTCGAATCGAGCCCCGGCCGCAAGGACCCGGACCGCATCGCCGCCTTCGTGGCGGCCGCCAAAAGGGTCGCGTGCGACAAGCGGGCTGCGTCCGAACCGCAAATTGCCCCAGAGGCGCGAAGGGCGTAAGGCCCGCCGCCGAGACCGACACTTACCGAAAACCTCCCAGACGCGAAGAGTCCCTGCCGTGACCGCTCCCCAGACCCCGAACTCGTTCCGCACCGGCCCCGACGAGCGCGGCCGCTTCGGCATCTTCGGCGGCCGCTTCGTGGCCGAGACCCTGATGCCGAACATCCTCGCCCTGGAGGAGGCCTACACGGCGGCCAAGGCCGATCCGGCCTTCCAGGCCGAGATGACCGCTTACCTCACCCATTACGTCGGCCGGCCGAGCCCGCTCTACTACGCCGAGCGGCTGACCCAGCACCTCGGCGGCGCGAAGATCTACTTCAAGCGCGAGGAGCTGAACCACACCGGTTCGCACAAGGTGAACAACGTGCTGGGCCAGATCCTGCTCGCCCGGCGCATGGGCAAGCCGCGGATCATCGCCGAGACCGGCGCCGGCCAGCACGGCGTCGCCACCGCGACGCTCTGCGCCCGCTTCGGCCTCAAATGCGTCGTCTACATGGGCGCGGTCGACGTCGAGCGGCAGAAGCCGAACGTCTTCCGGATGAAGATGCTCGGCGCCGAGGTGGTGCCGGTCGAATCCGGCACCCGCACCCTGAAGGACGCGATGAACGAGGCCCTGCGCGACTGGGTCACCAACGTCGCCGACACGTTCTACTGCATCGGCACGGTGGCGGGGCCGCATCCCTACCCGGCGATGGTGCGCGACTTCCAGTCGATCATCGGCATCGAGACCAAGGCGCAGATGCTGGAGCAGGAGGGCCGCCTGCCCGACTCGCTCGTCGCCTGCATCGGCGGCGGCTCGAACGCCATGGGGCTGTTCCACCCGTTCCTCGACGACCGCGAGGTCGCGATCTACGGCGTCGAGGCGGCGGGCCACGGCGTGTCGAGCGGCCTGCACGCCGCCTCGCTCACCGGCGGCAAGCCCGGCGTGCTGCACGGCAACCGCACCTACCTGCTCATGGACGGCGACGGCCAGATCGCCGACGCGCACTCGATCTCCGCTGGCCTCGACTATCCGGGCATCGGTCCCGAGCACGCCTGGCTGCACGAGATGGGCCGCGTCACCTACCTGTCGGCGACCGATACGGAGACCCTGGAGGCGTTCCGGCTGTGCTCGCTGATGGAGGGCATCATCCCGGCCCTCGAGCCCGCCCACGCGCTCGCCAAGGTCAAGGAACTCGCCCCCAGCCTGCCGCGCGACCACCTGATGGTCGTGAACCTGTCGGGCCGCGGCGACAAGGACATCCCCCAGGTGGCCGAGATCCTGGGCGACGCCCTCTGAGTCGCGTCGCGCCTCGCCATTCGCGGCGAGGCGCGAAAAGGGCTGCGACGGTTCCTTGACAGGCCCCGTCACCTCCCCCTATATCCGCGCCACCGCAGAGCCGGACACGAACCGGCCACCGCGCGGCGGAGTAGCTCAGTTGGTCAGAGCAGAGGAATCATAATCCTTGTGTCGGGGGTTCAAATCCCTCCTCCGCTACCATTCAACACCGAACCAGACCAGGGTTCGGCCCAATACAATCAGCGATTTAGGCCGAAGCCCCGAGCAAGGACGCCGGGGCTCTTTCATTTGGGCCCCGACCCACTGGGTCGGTTCTGGGTCGCCACCCCCCTCCCGCTAGGCTTGCCGGCGACCCAGGTCGCCCCGCCGCGGGGTTCCTGTGGATAACCTGGCCCGCCGTTCCCGACCCAACGCCCGCGCCAGGTCGGCCGGCGTCGAGGCCCTGACGAAACCGGGCCCGTCCCGGCGCGCCGCGGCGGCCGCCTCCATCTCCTCCGCCAGGGACCGCCACAGGGCGTCCCTCTCCTCGCCGGCGGCCGCGGCCGCGATGTCGTCGTACCCGAGCATTGACCCTCTCCCTCTTGAGAACAAATAGGGAACGTATCGACCCGGTCAACGGATGGGGTCGGCGGTGCGGAAGGGGAGGGACGGATGGAGGCGCCGCGGACCCTGGGGGCGTTCCCGTACCGGCGGGTCGTCATCGTCTGCCCCTAGTGCCGCGAGCGGCGGGGCTCCTACGACACCGAGCGGCTGATCGCGCGCCTCGGGCGCGGGGCGACGCTTGAGGACGTCCTGCTGGCGCTGGTGACGAACTGCCGGTGGCCCAAGGCCTGGGGCCGCCGGGGACCGAACCAGTACACGCCCTGGTGCCGGGCGCGGTTCGCGGATCTCGGCGGGCGACGGCCTCCGGACCGCGACGTGCCCGGGCCCTGAATTGTCCGAAACCTCTCCGAAAGCTGAGGCGGAGAGGTTTCGGACAAAACCCCCGCCCAGGGTTTCCTTAACCGTGCCCGACGACCCCGCTTGACCGGAGGAATCCGGAGCTGCGATCCCTGGTCCCACGAACCGCAACGAGGCCCGCCGTGAAACGCATACGCCGCCCCAAACCGACCGAGACCCATCCCCCGGGGGCGTGACGCCGCGCGCGCAGCCCCCTTCCGACAGGAGGCTGCCCTGATGAAGACTTCTCCCCTCACGCACCACCGCAATCTCACGCCCTCGAAGGGCACCCTCTGGCTCGTGGGCGATACCCACTTCGGCCACGCCGGAAGCATCGGCCATTCGGGCCGCCCCTTCCGCGACGTCGCCGAGATGGACCGCCTCCTGATCGAGGCCTGGAACGCCGTCGTCCGCCCTGCCGACACCGTCGTCCATCTGGGCGACTTCGAGTGGGGCCACACCCCGGAGCGGACGGCGCAGATCTTCGCGGCGCTCCCCGGGAAGAAGCACTTGGTCGTCGGAAACCACGACCGCCCCAGGGTGACGTCGCTCCCCTGGGAGAGCGTTCAGGAACGCCTCACCATTCACGCCGCGGGCCGGAAGGTCGTGGCCGATCATTACCCGCTGAGAGCCTGGCCGGGATCGTTCCACGGCGCCCTGCACGTCCACGGCCACACGCACGGGACGCTCCCCGGGACGAGCCAGTCCTGTGACGTCGGCGTCGACGTCTGGGGCTACGCGCCGGCCCGCCTGGAGGACGTCATCGGCCGGATGGAGGCGACGCCCGAGGAACCAGAGGAGCGGGCCCGGGCCGAGAAGCGGAAGGGCCAGCAGCCCGCCTGAAACGAGAAGGGCCCCCGGCGGCGAACCGGGGGCCCTTCGGCGTTTCAGGCTATATCTCGCGTGGCCCTCGTGGCCGGAGCTCGTCCTCGATGTCGTCCGCCGCCTCCCGCATCCTCTCGGCGTGGGCCTCCAGTTCGGCGGCGTGGTCCCGGAGAAGCTGCGGCAGCGCCTCCTCGACCCAGGGGAGGATTTCGAGGGAGCCGTTCCGCCACCGGGAGACCGAGCGCGGGTCTATCGTCTCCCTCGCGCCGTCGGGGTGGTAGGCCCCGAGGGCCCGGGCCAGCGCCCGGGACCACTCCTCCGTGTCGCCCGTCAGGGCCTCGCCGGCCTTGGCGAGCAGTTCGGGCGTCATCGTCACTTCCGTTCCCTCCAGACGACGGTGCCGCGCTCGGCGTCGACCCAGTAAAAAAGCTCCCACGGCTCGCCTGGGAAAACCCGGCCCCAGGCCAGGACGGCGCCCGAGACGAGCGTGGCGCCGTGGGCGTCGTCGGGGCGCTCCTCGCGGTACCACGCGGGCCGGCGGCGGCCCGTGGAGAGGTCGAAAAACGCGACGCGGGCGCGGGCGTCCTCGACGGTGACGGCGTCGCGAAGGGCGTGCTGGACCGCCTCGACGGCGGGGATGCGGTAGCGGGCGGGGATCTCGCGGACGATCATGGGTGCGGCTCCTCAGAAAGCGCCGGGGATGGCAGTGCCGAGGGCGACGTCCTCGTCGTACATGTCGCCGAGCTCGTCGAGCAGCGCGAGCATGTCGAGGTCGATGTCCTTGAGGGACTGCATCTCGACCGCGGGCCGCTCCTCCGTGGCGGGCTGCATGTAGGTGAGCATCACGCTGAACTTGCCGCCGGCGCCGACGTCCTCGGCGTGGCGCGTCCAGGCGTCGTAAGCGTCGTCCGACGTCGCGGCGCGGATGACGAGTTCGAGGCCGGTTCCCGGGATCGGCTTCCATTCGCCGCCGACGACCTCGATGGGCTCGGCATGGAACAGGATGGCCTTGCCGCCGGCGAGGGAGAGCGCGAAGGCGGCGTAGACCTCCTCGCGCTCGCGGCGGGCCAGGGCCCGCTTCAGGACGTGGATCTTGGTGGTCATCGCGGAGTTCCTGCGGTTGCGGGCGGCGGCGCCTGCCCGATGGGGGATGGACGATCCGGCCCCCGGCGGGTCCCCTCGCGAGGAGACCTGCGGGAGGCCGGGGCTCGCGCCCCGGCGGTTGCGTCAGATGTCGGCCAGCGCGGCCATGTCGAGGCGGTACTCCTCGACGCGCTGCAGGAAGGCGATCCGCTGGGCCTCGTCCTGGATGCGCTCCTGCTCGACGCGCTGGCGCTCCGCCTCGGCCTCGATGTGGGCGTAGGCGCCGCCGGCGGCCGCGGCCTCCTCGCGGGTCACGATGGCGACGGTCCGGCGGCGGGCGAGACGCTCCTCGACGGCGAGCTCGGGATGGGCTTCGAGGCGGGCGAGGAGCTCCTCGCGGCTCGTCCGGTACTTGCTGCCGTAGCGGGCGGCGCGACCGGTGAGCGTCGAGCCGGACCAGCTATGGCCCCCGACGAGGAGGTCGCGCTGATACGAGCCGCGGGCGCACTCCAGGGCGGCGTTGCGGGCGGCGGGGCTGATCTGGGTGTAGGCGGTCATCGCGGATGTTCCTTGCAGTAGGGCGGCTTTGCCTGCCCATGACCGACATATACGCGCGGCCATGGGCGGTGTCAAGCATTCTTCAGCATAAATCTCGCATTCGTCGAGTGTAACGCGAGATCAATACTATGTAACGGATTATCAGCGGTGAGTTCCCCGGGATCGAGCCCGGGAGAATGCGGCCTCGAAAGCGGTCGGCGTCCGGGGCGGGGCGCGCCGTTTTGCCGGCCGGGTCGCGTCGATGACGCGGAAGGCGACCTCGGGCATGGCGCCGCCGTCGTATCGGGCGGCTACCCAGACGGCGCCGAGCTCGTCCGAGATCGTCGGCTGGTCGGTCGCGTCAGCCATGGGCGGCCTCCCCGGAACCGGCGCAGGCGGTGCACGTCATGGCGTCGTGCCAGCCGCAGCCCTCCTCGCAGGGGTCCTCCTGGCTGCAGCCACAGGTCAGGCAGACGCGGCCGACCAGGGAAGGGATGCGGATACGCGGCTTTCCGCCCACAACGTCGACCCATTTCCGGTCGATGCCGTCAGCGTTCAGCGCAGCGCTTTCCAGGGCTTTGAGCGCTAGACGCTGGGCCTCGGCGCCAGCCCGCTCGGCCGGTCCCGGGAGATACTCGGCGATGGCGCCTGCGACGGCGAGCTCCAGGGCCACCGCCCCGATGCGTGCCTGCTCCTCGGGAGAAAGCGTTGCCCAGACCGTCGCGCCGTCGAAGGGGGTGGGCGAGATGTTGCTGGCGTCAGCCATGGTCGGCCTCCTTGGGCGCCGGGGCGGCCGCCTCGCCGTCGGCGACGCCGGCGGCGTTCCCGACGATGCCGAGGACGGCCCAGACGAAGACGAAGCCGGAGGCAAACAGGCTGGCGTGCCACGCTGCGGCGAGGAGGTCCCAGCCATGCCCGGCCAGGACGAAGATGATGGCCACGATGGCGGCGGCCGAGACGGAGACCCTCCCGGGGCCTCCGGCGATGAGGGCGAGGACGGCGCGCATCAGGCGGCCGCCTTCGCCGGCTTGGCCGGCAGGTCGAGCGGAGTGTACTCGCAGCCGATGGTCGTGATGTAGTGGTTGAAGCGGACCTCTACCTCATAGGTCACCACGCCGTCCTCGGAATGAAGCCCCCGCACCCCCGGTGACACGCCGACGACGCCCCTCAAGGCGCGGATCATGTCGAGCCTACGTCCGAGGTCCTCTTCCTGCTCGCGGCTCGGCCTGCCCCGCACGGAAGCCGCCAGCACCATCCGCTTCGGAAGCAGGCGGACCTCGCACCACTCGACCGCATCCCCCAGGCTGCGGACCCACGTCGCGATCAGGAAGTCGGTATGGCTTGCGGCGGCAGGCGGGTTCCTGTCGAGGTCCTCGAACGCCATCCGGCCGCGGTCGCGCTTAAGCCGCGCCAGGGCATCCTTCGCGGCCGCGTCTACGCCCGCCTCGGCCTGGCGGGCGGAGCCGTCCTCCAGGACCTGCGCGATCAGCACCGACGCCCAGCGGGCGGCCTTCTCCGTCTCGGTGGGCTCCAGTCGGCCGGGTTCGAGGCGAACCGGATGACCGCGGTAAAGCCCCTCGACGGAAGCGGACCAGGCCTCCTTGTTCTCGGTCGTCAGCTCCTCGACGGTCCGGATGACGAATGCGCCCGGCACGAGCGACCGCGCCCAGGCCATGTAGTCCTTGTCGCTGACGCCGTCCCAGCAGCCGGTGCGGCGCGCGAACTCCACGCGATCATGGGCGGTCGAGCCCGGCAGGGGCTTCGGCACAATCTCGAAGCCACGTCCTGCGAGGCATTCGATGACCTCGACAGCGCGCTCAACGGGTGCCTTGTCCGAATGCAGTTCAGCGTCCCGGTCGAGGGCAATCGTGACGGCCGGGATTGTCTGGGGGTGCTGGCGCACGTTGGCGCTCCTGGGGAAACCGGGGTGGAGGGGGAGGAATCGGGTGCGCCACTGCCGCCTGGCGCGCGACGAAGCCGTCAGGCCGCGGCGGCGAGGGGCTGCTCCGCGGGTCGCGCCGATCCCGGGCCGTCGTAGCCGGGGTGCCGGAGCTCGACCGGGAGCCAGCCCGTCGGCAGGACCGAGGCGACCGCGTAGGCCACCAGGTCGCCCTTCTTCATGCCGGCGGCGCGCCGCCCCTCGGCCTCGCCGAGGACCTCGCCCACGATGGCGACCGCCACCGCCTTGGGCGCGCTCTTGAAGAAGGCCTCCCCGTCGAACCGCTCGCGAAGCTCGGCCTGGAGAACGGACGGGTCAGGCAGTCCCATCAGCGCCTGGACGGACGGACGCTCCGAGGGCGCGCGGGGCTTGGAGCCGTGCTCGCGGTAGAGCGTCTGGACGCCCCGGGCGGCGACGCCGGCCGCGACGACCAGAAGCTCGTCGACCGACATGGCCGCCAGGCGGGCGACCAGGGACGCGAAGGCCTCCTTGTCCCGCAGCGCGGCCTGCGCGCCGCCGACGCCTTCGAGGCGGAGCTTCATGGGCGCCGCGTAGGCGTCCGCCGTCAGGGCCCCGGCCAGAAGCGCGACGAGGCCGGCGGTCGGTGACGAGCCCAGCGTGGCCTGGACGGCCGCGGTCGCGGTATCGCACAGCCTTTCGACCAGGGCGTTGGGAAGGCCGCTGCCCTCGGGCTCGGCCGGCGCGGTCGGGGCGGCCGGCTCGGGCTTCGCCGGGGCGTCCTCGGGGCGGACGACGTACGGCTCGACGGCGACCTTGCCGTCGTAGCCCAGCGTCACGACGAACCCGGACCGGGCACGATCCTCCGCGCCGAGGGGGATGCGGGCGGCGGCCTCGATGGCGGCGACCTCGGCGTGCGCGGCCGCGATGGCCTCGTCCGTCGCGTCGTCGTCGTCGGCATCGAGATAGGCCTGGAGCTCGTCGTATCGGGCCTGCTCCTCAACCGAGAACGCGCGCTGGCCGTCCTTCAGGCGCGGCCAGCTCCAGCGCCATCCAGGATCGAGGTCGCTGCCCTTGGCGACCCAGCCCCAGCCCTCCTTGGCGCGGCGCTCGCACTCGGCGTCCAGACGCTCGTCGACGAGGCGCTGCAGCAGCGCGCGGTCGCTGACGACGTCGCTGCCGCCGAACAGATCCTCGACGACCGTCCCGCCCGCGGCCCTGTAGGCCTTGGCGCCGACGTACGAGAGCATGTGCGCGACGTGGCCGTCGAGGCCGAGGCGCTCCTTGATCTTCCACGCCGAGCCGTCCTTCAGGACCGATCCGAGAACGCGATCCTGGTCGGCGTGGGACGGGGCCAGCGTGAACGTACGGACGCTCTCGACGCTGATCTTGCCGGCGCGCCAGGCGTCGAGCACCGCAGGGCTGACGCCGCCCAGGGCCAGCAGCTTCCGGACCTGCGCAACCGGCTGGCCGAACCTCGCCGAGATCTCCTTCTCCTTCAGGCCGGCGCGCCGGAGCTCGGCGTAGGCCTCGACCTGGTCGGCCTCGTGCATCGGCGACTGGTTGACGTTGGCGGCGAGCCCGGCCTCCCGGGCGGTTTCGACGTCACGCGCGGTCACCGGCACCTCGCTATTCGGGGCGAGCTTCCCGGCGACCACGAGGCTCTCCAGGGCGGCGTGGCGGCGATTGCCGTCCACGACGTAATGGAACCCGTCGCCGCCCGGGACGACGACGAGGGGCTGGATCAGCCCCAAGGCGTCGATGGACGCCGCAAGGGCTTCGAGCCCGGCGTCGCGTCCGGTCTTGCGGACGTTGACGACGCCGGCCGGGGCGTCGGGATGATGGCCGGGACGGAGGGAGGACAGGGCGATCTGCACGGCGGGCACCTGCTGCATTGGAGGGATGGGACCGGGAGGGCTGCGCCACCGTCGCCTGGCGCGTCGACGGAGGCCCTCAGAACGGCATCTCGTCGGGGTCGTCCGAGGTGAAACGGGCCCTGACTTCGGGCACGGGCGTCTCGGCCGGCGGGCGACCGAGGAACTGCGCGAGCTCGGCATGCCACCGCTCCTCGCCGAGCCACCGCTGCAGGTCGGCGGCCTCGACGTAGGCGAAGTGGGGGCCGTCGACGGGGCTTCCGCCGCAGTCGTAAGTCCCGCGCTCGTAGCCGAGGCGGTAAGCCTCGCGGATGGCGTCGATGTCGCTCACGAATCCCTCCCAAGGGCGGCGGCGGCGAGGGCGACCGCCGCGGCCACGCCGGCCTCGCCGGAGGCCTGGACGGCGAGGAACTGGAAGCTGGAAGTCGGCGTGGCGTCGTCGCGGATGACGCCCGTGTGCGGGTCCCGGCGCAGGCCGAGGTAGGCCAGGACGGTGTGGTGGACGGGCCCCCGCCCGAGGAGGCTCCTGCTGACGGCGGTCTGGGCCGCCGATGCCTTGAGCGGCAGCGTGCTCGCGATGGCCTTCTGCGAGCCTGCCGCCTCGATGGCCTTGGCAAGCCGGGCGCGGGCTTGGCGTTCGGTGAGCGTCACGAGGGCCTCCCGGGCAGGACGCGGGGAAGGCGAGCGCCGCGGACCGGCAAGGTCGGGCGGGTCGACGCAGCCGGGGCGGGCTCCGGTTCCGCCGCGGGCAAGTCCTCGGCGGCCTTGGCGGCGGCGCGCTCCCTCGCCGCGGCGTAGGGGTCGTACGGCGGGGGCGCCGGCGGCGGGCCCGAGCGGAACTCGGCCAGCATCCCCGCGAGGCGCTCGATCTCCGACTTCACGACCTTGAGGATCGCGCGCTCGGTCTGCGAGGCCTGATCGCGCAGGCCCTGCCCCTGGTAGAACTCCAGGCCCTGGGACACGAACCGGCATTCGGCGAGGAGGTCGGCGAGGCGCTTGCGCGTCTGCACCGCGTCGAGGTCCTTAAGACCCGCGGTCCACTTATCCATGTGCCGCCTCCTTGAACCGGTAGGTCGCGTCCGCCTTCTCGACGCCGAGCGCCTCCAGGATCGCCGGACCCGGCCCGCGGCGCCCCGCCAGGGCATCCAGGACGTATGCCGTGCTGACGCCGTGGCGGCGCGACCACGCCAGCGCGCTCCCCTCCGTATCCACGCGCTGCCGTAGCAGCGCCCGCACTTCCTCGGCCGTCACCGGCGCCTCCGTTGGCTATTGACGCTTTATAGCGTTCCAGCTTCTATTTGAGTCGTCAAGGCCAATTCGGCATTGGGAACAATCTGCACGCACGATGCCCTTCTGCGTGCAAATCGTTCCCGGGGTAGATGCTTCGAGTTTCGAAAGATTACACCATGAATTATTGGTGGCGATCGAAGGACGGAATGGCCAGTCCTTCAAGGACAGCGACGCCAGTCCTTGCCATCCCGGCCTGGGAGCAGGCCTACGAGGCCGTCCTGACCAAGGATTGCCTCGCGCTGGGTGCGCGCTTTTGTCCTGTGGAGAAGGCCGCCGGCGACGACCGGGCCCGCTACGAGCTGGCGCCCGGGACGGTCGTCGCCGTCGCGTCGGCGCGGTCCAGCAGCCCGAGCCGGGCCTACGTCGCGAGGGCGGACGGCAACGTCGAGGAGATCAGCGCCGCGGCGGCCGAGGACCGAATCGATCCCGCGGGGGCGGCCCGGCGCGCATGGCGGAGACGCTGCTCCCGCTGCGGGCTGACGGAGACGCCCTGCCGTTTCCCCGTCCCCGCCGGCCACGGCTACGAGGCCGACGTCGTCTACGACTGGGCCGGGGAGGAGCATGTGGCCGCCTGCGTGAGGGCGACCGCCAAGTGCGTCTGGCTCCGTGCCGTGACGTACGAGGAGGCCGTCGAGCTCGGTCTAGCGTGACGTACCGAGGGCGGCGCGTGTCGTATGCGTCGCCCCGCTGCAGGATGTTTGGGTCAGTCCACGGAGGGGATGATGAGGGGAATAGTTCTAGCCATCGCCAGGGCGCTCGCCGCTGCCGGGCGCCTCAGTTGGGTCACGGTCTGGGAGGGCGGCAAGCTCGTCTCCCGCCTCGTCCGCACGGCCCTGACGCCGCCCGATCCCGTCGGCGAGGCCGAGGCCGAGCTCGCTCACGAGCTGACGGCGCCGGTCGAACAGGAGCCGTCCCCGGCCGAGGCCTGGGGCCGCGCCGCGATGCATTATATGGCCGGCGAACCCGCCTCCGCCGGTGACCTCGACGACGCGGCGCGGGCCTATCTCGACGGCCTGACAGTCGATCAGCAAGTGGCGCTGTCGCAGAACGACCCCGCCGTGATCGGCAAGCACCTCCTCGGCGAGCGTCTGCTGCCCTCCCTGCCGCGGCCCCCGACGCCTGCGGAGTTCCGCGCCATCGAGGCTGCCCGCGCCGCCGCCGCGGCCGCCGAGGCGCACCAGCGTCTCGTGGGCGACGAGTTCAAGCTGTCTCACTTCCGCGAGGTTCTCGACGACTTGATCGACGAGTCGCTCCCCATGGCCGCCTGACCGCGCCATCGCCGGAACAACGAAGCCCGCCCCGGGCGACCAGGGCGGGCTTTTTCGTGCCTGAAATAAACCCGCGAGACTGTCGTCTTTCTTGCTTGAAGGCCTTGCTTCTTGCTGCGTGCGCACAAAAAAGCATGCCGTGCGCCCGCGATGGCATTTCGTGCGCCCTTCTCAGCCCCGCGTGCGCTTCGCCAGGATGGCCTTCCTGAGGATCGCGTCCCGGAGGCGGTCGTCACCAGCGCGGACCTCGGCGATGGCGACGGCGGCCGCGACCCGCCGGGCCCGAACGACCGCAGCCTGCCGACGGATGCTGGCGGCCTCGCGGTAGGCCGCGTCGCGGTCGAGCTTCTGCGAGATCAGGACCGACCCGAGGCCCAGGGCGCCCGTCGTCAGGACGTTGTCGAAGCTCTCGGCCACGTCGCGGGCGGAGGTATGGTAAGACGGCATCGGGGCGACCTCCTCGTTTCGGGCGCGTCCAGGAGATCGGGATCCCGGAATCGATGTCCAGAGCCCGCGTTCGGTCGTGGTTACCGAACCGCCTGGGCCCTGTGGATGGCTCCGTTTCCCCGCCGTGTTCGTACGCCCCCGAAGACAGCGCCTTTGGAGCCTAGCGTTCGTTCGCGTGGTCTAGGCCCCCGTTACCTCCGCACCGCGTAACGCCGAAGCGTCAGACTGTAACGGAAGATCAAACCGATTTTGGCCGTCCCGGCGAGATTTCCGGGACGGCGCGACCGCCCTCACTGGAGGGCGATGTAGCCGATCTGATCGGCCAGGGCGGCGTCCTACGTCGAGGGGGCCACGAGGGTGACGACGTCGCCCTGATTGACGAGGAAGGACTGCCCGCCGGTCGTCGTGAACGTGGTCACCGGCTTGCCGGCGCCGTAGACGACCGTGCCGACCGTCGACGGCCAGCGTCAGGACGGTCTGCGCGGCGACCTCGGTGCTCGCCTTGCCGGCCGAACCCAGGCGCGCCGAGAGACCGCCGGACTGGTTCAGGCCGAGGTAGCCAGCTGGGCTCCCTCTGCAATCGATGTACGAGCTTTTGACCCAAAGCGGCTCCTCGCAAGCTCTGTCGGGAATGTCCGGTCGCGAGTATTTACCAGACATTTGATTTCATGACACGGCTTCCTGACATTCGCTGCGTCGCCGGGCTCTCACGCCAACTGCGTCACCGCCGAAGGATTTTCTGGCTGTCAGGAACGGGTCGTTTTTCTTACATGCCAGTTCATGTGGTGGAATGATCGCTGGGGGGAATGAGCCGTACGAAGGCCCGCCATTCCCTTAGCTGTTCACGCGCTCACTATGCTCCTACCAAAGCCATCAAGCAGTTGACGGAGCGGGCATGCAGCGCATCACGATCACCATCGACGACGAACTGCTGGCGGCGGTGGATCGTCTCTGTACCGAACGCGGCTATGGTAGCCGCTCGGAGGCCGTGCGTGACCTCGTCCGCGATGCGGTCGCCCCATCCCAGGGCGATCAGGCGGGCGCTGCGTCCTACTACGGGACGCTGAGCTACGTCTACAATCATGGCACCCGCGACCTGGCGCGCCGTCTCACCGATGAAGGTCACCACCACGGGGTGTCCATCGCCAGCATGCATGTGCATCTGACCAGAGACGATTGCCTGGAAGTTGCAGTGCTGCATGGATCTGTGCCGGCCATGCAGGCTTACGCCGATCGCATCATCACTCAGCGGGGTGTGCGCTACGGCCACCTGCACCTCATTCCCGAGAACAGCGCCGAGCCGGCCAACCACCCGCACCCGCACGATGACAACGCTGGCTCCTGAGGACCGCCGGCCACAGCCTTCGGTGTGAACTTTGCGTAGATTTCTCATACGCGGGACGTGCGAGGGGCACGCCTCGATGCCGCTTCTGGAACGCCGTTGGTCCGCTCTACCTTGTCATCTGCCCTCGGGGTACGTCGATACAGCCTGTTCAGCTCCGCCAGCGTCCTGCTGGTCGCCTCCCACGCCTGGGCCGCGCCGGCGGTGACCGAGACCGCAGATACCATCGCGCTCTCCGAGATCACGGTCGCACCGGAAGCACCGGCCGCCACGTCATCGGGCACACCTAACGCCAGCGCCGGCTATGTCGGCGGCGTCACCGGCATCGGCGGCGCGCTTCGACCGTTTGATGCTGCAAGTGCCGGTATCATCACGGGGGCGCAGATCAACAGCCGCCCGGTGACCCGACCCGGCGAGGTGCTGGAGGAAGTGCCGGGCCTCATCATCACGCAGCACTCGGGTGAGGGCAAAGCCAACCAGTACTTCCTGCGTGGCTTCAACCTCGACCACGGCACCGACATCGCCATCAACGTCGACGGCATGCCGGTGAACATGCGCACCCATGCCCACGGCCAGGGCTACGCCGATCTCAACTTCCTGATCCCCGAGCTCGTCGGCGCGGTCGAGTTCCACAAGGGCCCGTACTTCGTGCGCGACGGTGACTTCGCCTCGGCCGGCTCGGTGCGGATCGACTATCTCGACAAGCTCAACCGCAACATCGCGCTGACGACGTTGGGCAGCTTCGGTCTTAAGCGAGCCCTCTCGGCCGCGTCGGCACCGCTCGGCGCGGGCAACCTGCTCGTGGCGGGCGAGGCGCAGACCTATGACGGCCCGTGGGTGGTGCCTGATACCCTCCGCAAGTTCAACGGCGTGGTGCGCTACAGCCAGGGTACGCCGCTCGACGGCTTTGCGGTCACCGGCATGGCCTACTGGGCCAAGTGGAATGCCACCAATCAGATTCCCGAGCGGGCGGTGGCGGAGGGGATCATCGGTCGCTACGGCACCCTCGACCCGAGCGATGGCGGCGATACCGGGCGCTTCTCGCTGTCGGGGCGCTGGAGCCAGTCGGATGACAGCGGCATCACGCGGGCCTCGGCCTACGTGATCCGATACCAGATGAACCTCTGGAACAACTTCACGTATTTCCTAAACGATCCGGTCAACGGCGACCAATTCCGCCAGCGCGACAGCCGCGTGCTCGGCGGCGGCGAAATCTCGCGCGTGTTCCAGGGCGACCTGTTCGGGCTCGCCATAGAGAACGAGTTCGGCGTGCAGACCCGCACCGACGACATCCGGGTCGGCCTGTTCAACACGACGGCGCGGCAGTATCGCTCGACGGTACTGGACGACCGGGTGCTGGAGGCCAGCGCCGCGTTCTACTATGAGAACCGGGTGCGCTGGACCGACTGGCTGCGCACCAGCGTCGGCTTCCGGGCCGACGGCTACTATGCCGATGTCCGCTCCGACACACCGGCGAATTCGGGTCGCGCCCGCGACGGCATCGTCAATCCGAAGCTCGGGGCGGTGTTCGGGCCGTGGCGCGACACCGAGCTGTACGTGAACTATGGCGGCGGCTTCCATTCGAACGATGCCCGCGGCGTCACGGCCACCGTCGATCCGGTCAGTCCGCTGTTCAACGTGTCCCGCTCGCCGTTCCTGGTCCCCTCGACCGGCTACGAAGTCGGGATCCGCAACCGCTCGATCACAGGGCTGGAAACCTCCCTGGCGCTGTTCCGGCTCGATTTCGCGTCCGAGAACCTGTTCCAGGGCGACACCGGCACCACCGAGCCGAGCCGGCCGACACGGCGGTTCGGTATCGAGTGGAGCAACCATTACGCCGTCACGCCCTGGCTGGCCCTGGAGGGCGACCTGACGATCACCAACGCCCGCTTCGCCGACCGCGACCCGGTCGGCCGGCGGGTGCCCGAGGCGCCGACCACGATCGCGTCGGCGGGCATCACCTTCGGCGAAGGCCAGGGCTGGTTCGGCTCCCTCCGCTTCCGCTATTTCGGGCCGCGCCCTCTGATCGAGGACAACTCGGTGCGCTCGAAGCCGACCGCGCTTCTCAACGGCCGGGTCGGGTACAACTTCGACAACGGGGTCAGCCTCTCCCTCGACGTGCTGAACTTGACCAATGCCAAGGCGGATCAGATCACCTACTACTACGTGTCACGCCTGCCGGGCGAAGACGCGGCCGGCGTCGCCGATCGCCACTTCCACCCGGTCGAGCCGACAGCCGTGCGGCTGACCCTCGCCGGCCGGTTCTGAGACCCGATTTCCCTACCTGATAAGGATTTTCGCATGCGCACCCTCGCTGTCTCGATCGGATTGCTGACGGCTCTTTGGATCGGCCCTGCCGCGGCGCATGGCTGCCATCATGGCTGGCAGCAGGCCCCCGCGGAGGGTTGGCACAGCCACGGCCTCAAGTGCGATGCCCGCAAGGGCCTCGGCGTGTCGCGCCGCGGCAAGGGGCACGCCCGCCGGGCGGCGTAGCATCGAGGTTCGAGGCGCGTGACCGTGCGGGCATCGGGTTCTCCGATGCCCGTCGGTCGTTTCTAGAGCCGAGCAGCTTCGCCGCTTCGAGAGCCGCTCGACGCGTCGAGCAAACAGTGCAACGGGCCCGGACCGGCACGGTCCCGGGGGTGCTTGGGCCTTGGACTCAAAGCAGATCTCTGCCCCGTCCGAACCCGGGCAGACTGGATGCCGCCTGATGTGCGACGTCGGCCGGCCGCGGCGCTCATGCGTGCATCGCCAGCATCCAGACCGCCATGGCGACCATCATCAGGTTCTCGGTCAGCGACACGAAGCCGAGCGGCACCTTGCTTGACCCGCCGACGCAGGCGCACTTGATCTCGCGCTTGTCGACATAGACCGCCTTGAACACCGAGACGGCCCCGATCGTCCCGATGAACAGGGCAACTGGGATCGACAGCCAGTTCAGGGCTCCCGCGACCATGAGGATGCCGGCGAGGCCTTCCAGGAACGGATAGGCGTAGGCGTAGCGGACCCAGCGTTGGCCGAGCAGGTCGTAGCCCAGAAACATCGACGAGAAGCTCTCGACGTCCTGCAGCTTGAGGAGGGCGAGCACACACATGCTGAAGGCGATGAACCACTCGGCCGCGCGCATCGTGAACGGCGTGCCGGTGACGGCGTAGCTGGCCGCCAGCGCCATTAGCGCCGTCATGGAGAACACCGCAACGACCGGCGTGTAGGTCGTCGCGTTCGGGTCGTTCGCCGTTGTGCCGAAGCGACGGCGCAGGTCGTCGTACCCCCCGACGCGCGCGCCGTCGATGAAGGTCTGGGGCGTCGACTTGACGTCGTGCTCGGCCTTGAAGCGGTCGGTCTCCTCGCGCGTGGTGAGCCAGTGATCCTCAACCGCGAAACCCTGGCGTTCGAGCAGGTCCTTGGCCTTCAGCCCATACGGGCAGAGGTGCTTCTCCATCACCATGCGGTAGAGGACGGCCTTCTTTGCGGTGGCTGGCATGCGAATTTCCTCAAGCAGTCTGTCGATATCGGGGGAAGCGGACCGGGATGAGCCCGGCCCGTGCGGTGCCTACCGGCCGTGCCGCTTCAGCCACGCCTCCATGTCGGCGATCTCCTTTTCCTGATCGTCGATGATCTTCTGCGCCATCGCCTGGGTCTCGGGGTCTTTGGCGTGCGTCAGCGCGACCTTCGCCATGGCGACAGCACCCCTGTGGTGCGGGATCATGTGCGTGCGGAAGTCGACGTCCGGGTCGCCCGTATACGCGACGTCCATCTCCTTCATCATCGCCGCGTCGGCGGCCTTGAACGCGACGGTAGAGACGGTGTCCTTCGGGTCCGGCTTCGTCTTGCCCATCCCGTGCCCGGGCATGGAGCGATGGTCGTGCGACGCCTGCGCGAGGGCGGGACCGGCTAGGCCGGCCGAGATGAGGACGATGGCGGCGAAGGTGCGAGGGGAGGTCATGGATCGGTCTCTGTTTCGAATGGGAATCAAATCGAACGGGCCGCCCGGGACGGCCCCGGGTGAGGCCGGGGCGTGCGCGGACTTCGCCTAGGAGGCGGGTCGGCCGCACCCAGGGCGGCGAGAGGCGGGATCGACAGCCACGAGATCTCCCCGTGCCGGTAGGGCCGGAGGTGCACCGTCGATGCGGGCACAACTCGGGCGTTGCGCGCCTTCAGGCGCGCCTCATCTCACGCGCGGGCTCGGGGAGGCCTGGGCAGGGCTTCGGGTCCGGCGCCGGTGCGAACGGGAGCATCGCGCGGGACCAGCCTGACGGCCCGGAACGGGATCGGCGCCAGGGCGGGCGGGCCGGGCAGAATGCCGGCGGCACAGCAGGCCATCGTTCCGCAGCAGCGCACCCGGCAGGGGCCGGGGCAGCAACTATCGTCCCGGACAGGCCCGACAGCAGTGATCCGGAGCGTGGTCTCCAGGTAGGCCGGAGGCTCGCCCCGGGCGACATGCCCGGCAGGGTTCACGGCCGGAACCGCTGCCACCGAGGCGGTCCGCATGTGCGTCGCGGGCCCGTTGCCGGCGTGCTGCGCGTGTCCCTCATGGGCCTGGCCTGCCGACGGTACGAGGGAGGCGAGGATCACGAGGATCACCGCCGCCAGCAGGCGCACGATCGGCCGATCGGGGATCATGAGGCTGGCTCGCACCTGCTCCGGTTGCATAATCATGCCCGTCTGCCGGGCGTGACCGTTCGCCAGGAAGTTTGGTCGTGGGCTCGGAGTTTCAAGAGCAGGCGAACCTATCCACCCGACGACCGGCATCGTCGTCGGCAACGGTCGCAATGATCGATAATGACGAACAAAATCATCGTAACGTTCTGTTGGATCGAATGCTCGTGGATCGGCACGGTGGGGACAGATCCAAGCGACCCCGCGAGACCGTCATGACCACCGCGACCCTCATCGTATCCCCCCTCGCCCCCCTGCGCCGCATCCTGCCCGGCCTCCTCCTGTGCCTCGCGGTGACCGGCGCCGCCCTCGCGCTCGAATCGGCCGAGGAGCACCTGTTCGGCCGCGCCTGGCTCGAGGCCCTGGTGCTCGCCATCGTGCTCGGCACGGCCCTGCGCACCGCGTGGAACCCGGGTGCGCGCTTCTTCCCCGGCATCGCCTTCGGCGCCAAGACGGTCCTCGAAGTCGCCGTCGTCCTGCTCGGCGCTTCGCTCAGCCTCGCAACCCTGCTGGCGGCCGGACCCGGCCTGCTCGTCGGCATCGCCGTGGTGGTGATGGCGGCGATCGCGGCGAGCTACGGCATCGGCCGCGCCCTGGGTCTGCACCCCCGGCTCGCGATCCTCGTCGCCTGCGGCAACTCGATCTGCGGCAACTCGGCGATCGCCGCGACCGCCCCGGTGATCGGTGCGGACGGCGAGGACGTCGCCTCCTCCATCGCCTTCACGGCGGTGCTCGGGGTGCTGGTCGTGCTCGGCCTGCCCTTGCTCGTGCCGCTCCTCGGCCTGTCGCCGATGCAGTACGGCGTGCTCGCCGGCCTCACCGTCTACGCCGTGCCGCAGGTGCTCGCCGCGACGGCGCCGGTGGCGGCGCTGAGCGTGCAGGTCGGCACCCTGGTCAAGCTGGTCCGCGTGCTGATGCTCGGCCCGGTGGTGCTGGCGCTCTCCCTCGGCGCGAGCCGGCTGCGCGAGGAGACGGACGAGCCGGCCCCGCACGTCACCGCGGGGGAGCGTCCGAAGCCCGGCCGCGTCGCGATCCACCGCCTCGTACCGTGGTTCATCCTGGCGTTCCTGGCGATGGCCGGCCTGCGCTCGGGCGGTCTGATCCCGCAGGCCGCCCTGCCGCCGATCGCCGCGACCGCCAACGTGCTCACCATCGTGTCGATGGCCGCGCTCGGGCTCGGGGTCGACGTGCGCAGCGTCGCCGGCGCGGGGCTGCGGGTCACGCTGGCGGTGGTCGCCTCCCTGATCGCCCTCACCGCGGTCAGCCTCTGCCTGATCCATATCCTCGGCATCGTCTGACCGAGCGTCCTCGGAGCGACCGTTCCCCAGCACGCCGGAGGGAAAACGATCTCTCCAATCGATCGGAACGAGCAGGACTTTCCATTGGAAACCCTGTCTCGTGGAAGATACTTTCCATCAGCCAAGGGAGAGCGCGAGACGCTCGGCCCGGACCCGGAGGAACACCCTTGAGCCATCCTGCCATTCCCCGCCGCGCGATGCTTGCCGGTCTCGGCCTCGGCGGCCTCGCGGCCGCGGTGCCGGCCTGGGCTGCGGGCACGGTCAAGCTCCCGCTGCCCGGCGGTCCCGACCTGCGCGACCTGACCACTGCCTTCCCCGGCAAGGGGCCGATGATCCTGCAGCGGACGCGCCCGCCGCTCCTGGAGACGCCGTTCGAGGTGTTCGAACAGGGCGTGTTCACCCCCAACGACCGCTTCTACGTGCGTTGGCACTGGGCCTCGATCCCCACTGAGGTCGACGCGAACGCCTACCGGCTGAAGGTGCACGGGCATGTCGACCGAGAGCTGTCGCTGTCGCTCGACGAGCTCGCCCGGCTGCCGCGCTTCGAGATCGCCGCCGTCAACCAGTGCTCGGGCAATTCCCGCGGCCTGTTCGAGCCGCGGGTGCCGGGCGCGCAGTGGGCCAACGGCTCGATGGGCAACGCGCGCTGGACGGGCGTGCGCCTGAAGGACGTGCTCGACCGCGCCGGGGTAAAGGGTGGAGCGGTGCAGGTCCGCTTCAGCGGCCTCGACGAACCGGTCGTGGACGACGCGCCCGACTTCAAGAAGTCGCTTGACCTCGACCATGCCCGCAACGGCGAGGTCATGCTGGCTTACGCGATGAACGGCGAGCAGCTGCCGCTGCTCAACGGCTTTCCGCTGCGCCTGGTGGTGCCGGGCTGGTACTCGACCTACTGGGTCAAGATGCTGTCCGACATCGAGGTGCTGGACAAGCCCGACGACCAGTACTGGATGAAGACCGCCTACCGCATCCCGGACGTGCCGGGGGCAAACATCAAGCCCGGTCAGACCGGGTTCAAGACGGTGCCGATCAACCGCATGGTCCCGCGCGCCTTCGTCACCAACCTGCGCGACGGCGCACGGGCGGCGGCCGGTTCGCCGGTGGCGGTTCGCGGCATCGCCTTCGGGGGCGATTGCGGGGTCAGGACGGTGGAGATCTCCGCCGACGGTGGCGCGACGTGGTCTCCGGCGAAGCTCGGAGCCGACGAGGGCACCTACAGCTTCCGGCGGTTCGAGGGCGACCTGCCGGCCTTCGCGGCCGGCACCCACGCGATCAAGGTCCGCTGCACCAACACGAACGGGCTGGCCCAGCCGATGGAGCGGGTCTGGAACGGGGCCGGGTTCATGCAGAACGGCGTCGAGACCGTGTCGCTTCACGTCGCCTGAGGGAGAGAGCCATGGTCACATCCCGCACCGCCGCATCCCGCACCGCGTTCCTGCTCGCCGCGCTCGCGCTGGCCTCCACCCCGACATTCGCCGCCGAGGCGACCGAGCCGATGCGCTTCACCTCGCAGCAGGTCGAGCTGCCCACCTCCGACCGCTTCTTCCCGGAGGGCCCCGGGGCGGAGGCCGCCAACAACAATTGCCTTGCCTGCCATTCGGCCGGAATGGTGCTGACCCAGCCCAAGTTGTCGAAGGCGCAGTGGACCGAGACCGTCAACAAGATGGTCCACGTCTACAAGGCACCGATCGACGAGGCCGACGTGAAGGCCATCGTCGACTACCTCGCGGCAATGAAGCCGCAGCCCTGACGGTGACGTGCCCGGCCCGCCGTCGCGACGGCGAAGCCGGGGAAGCACGCCGGGACCGATCCGGTCCCGGCACGTTGTCCCGCGATCCACCAGCCTGGAGACCCGCATGTCGAGCTTGGCCGAGCGCAGGGCGCGCCTGATCGTCCATGGGGAGGCGCCGTACAATGCCGAGCCGCCCCTCGCGCGGCTGCGCGCCTCCTATCGCACGGCAGCCGACGACTTCTACGTGCGCTCGCACGGCGACCTGCCGGAGATCGATGCGGACGGCTACCGCCTCCGCCTCGACGGCGCGATCCCGACAGCGCTGGAGCTGTCGCTGGAGAGCTTGCGGTCGCGCCATGCCGAGGCCACCGTCACGGCGACGATGCAGTGCGCGGGCAACCGCCGTGCGGACATGCGGGCGGTGGCGCCGGTCTCCGGCGACCCATGGGACGGCGGCGCGATCGGCACGGCCGACTGGACCGGTGTCCGCTTGGGCGACGTGCTGCGCGAGGCCGGGATCGCCGAGGGTGCGGACCTGCACGTCGCCTTCGAGAGCCACGACCTCGTCGAGGGCCGGCCCTACGGAGCCTCGATTCCGTTGGCCAAGGCGCTCGCGCCCGAGACCCTGCTGGCCTTCGCAATGAACGGCGCGCCGCTGCTGCCGGAGCATGGCTTCCCGCTGCGCGTCGTCGTGCCGGGCTTCGCCGGGGTGCGCAGCCCGAAATGGCTGAAGCGCATCACGGTGCAGGACCACCCATCGGACAACCCGATCCAGGCCGAGGACTACAAGCTGTTCCCGCCCGACGTAACGGCGGAGACGGCCGACCCCGCCCGGGGTCACACCATCAACACGATGCCGCTGAACGCGGCGATCTGCGAGCCGGCACGCGGGGCACGGCTGGCAGCCGGGGCAAACACCGTCCGCGGCTACGCGGTGTCGGGCGACCGCACCGTCGTACGCGTCGACGTCTCCGGCAATGGCGGGCGGACCTGGGCGCAGGCGGCGCTCGAGCACGATGCGCGGGCGCGCTTCGCCTGGACGTTCTGGACGATCGACCTCGATCTCCCCCCGGGCGAGCATGAGCTGGCGGTGCGCGCCTGGGACGAGGCCGGGCAGACCCAGCCTGCGCTGCCGGACGACACCTGGAACTACAAGGGCTACCTCAGCGCCGCGTGGCACCGCGTGCGCGTGACTGTGGCGTGAGGGCCGGGAGGTCCTCAGACCTGCCAAAGCGTCACGGCCGCGAGGCTCGCGACGGCGGAGAGCAGGAGCGCGATGCCGAGGGTCAGGGCGCGGGGCATCATCCGCATCGGTGCCGACGCGAGGGATCGCCTCACGGCGTGATCGCGCCAGGCCGCCGCACAAAAACATCCGAATGCGCAAGCGACGAGCGCCAGGGCCATGATCCGCAGCGGCCAGCCGGGCAGCACCTCCGACAGGAAGCGTTGCGCGGCCAAACCGACGCTCAGGAACGCGAGCCCGGTGCGCAGCCACGCGGCGTAGGTGCGTTCCGCGGCGAGCACCGTCCGGTCTTCTGCCAGCCGCACGCGCGGATCGTCGGGGTCGACGTTGCTCACGGCTCGGCCCCCCGGATCAGGTCGAGCAGCGCGTCCGCGGCCCGGCTGCGGTATCGCTCCTTGTGGCGTAGGACCCGGAAGGTGCGTGCCGGCAGACCGAGCGGCACGGCGACGAGTGTCCCGGTCCGCAGGGAGGGGGCGACCACCGCCTCCGACAGGACGCTCGCGCCGGCCCCCGCCGCGACGGCGGCGAGCACCGCCTCGTTCGAGGGCAGTTCCAGCGCCACGGTGAGCGCGTCGGGTGCGAGGCCGGCGGCCGCGACGGCGGATTCGAGGGCCGAGCGCGTCCCGGATCCGGGTTCGCGCAGCACCCAGGCGATTGCGGCGAGGTCCGAGGGGCCCGGCTGCGAGCAGCCGGCCAGTTCGTGCCCGGGGCGGACCACGAGGACGAGCCGATCCTCCGCGACCGGAAGGCTCGCGAGGCCGTCATCCTCGACGGCGCCCTCCACGAAGCCGAGCTCCGCCATTCCCGAGCGGACCGCTTCGGCTGCCTGCGCGGTATTGCCGATGCCGAGCCGCAGGATGATGTCCGGATAGGCCGCCCGGAACGCGACGAGGTGGCGAGGCAGCCAATGACCGGCGATGGTCTGGCTCGCGCGGATGGCGAGGGTGCCGCGGCGCAGGCCGCTCAGGTCGGCGAGCACCTGCTCGGCCGCCTCGGCGCGGGCGAGCACCGCGCGTGCCTCCGCGAGGAACAGGCGGCCGGCCTCGGTCAGCTCGATGCCCCGCCCGACCCGGTGGAACAGCTTGACGGCGTGCCGGCCCTCCAGGGCGGCGATGGCCGCGCTGACCGCCGACTGGACGAGGTTGAGCGCCTCGGCGGCCCGGGTGACGTGCTGGCGCTCGGCCACCGCCACGAAGATGCGCAGCTGGTCGAGGGTCACGGCTTGCCGGGCTCGCCGAGAGCCTTGGCGAACAGGTCGCCGATCACCCGGTAGCCCGCATCCGACGGGTGGAGGTCGCGGGCCGGCGTGCAGTACAGCGTCAGGTCACAGAGCCGTGCGCGAGCCTCGCCGGTGCGGTTGAAGGCTGGGAAGACGTCCACGAGACCGGCGCCCGCCTCCGTGACCGCTGCAGCGATCGTGCGGTTCAGGGCCTCGACGAAGCGGTCGGTGTCGGGATCGGTGACGGCGAGCCAGTTGTAGTAGGTGCCGACCAGAATACGCGCCTTGGGCGCCGCCGCGCGCAGGGCGGACAGGATGCGCCGCAGGTTGGTCGCTGTGCGCTCCAGGGCGGGCGGTAAGCCAGCTGCGACGCAGTCCTTGAACCCGTGCCCCTCCGGGCAGCCCACCTGCACGGCCCTGAGGTCGTTGATGCCGATATCGAGGGTGATCAAACCGACCGCGCCCGGATGGGCGGCGAGGTAGGCCGTCGCCGCCGAGAGCTGCGCGCCGGCATAGGGCACGTGCAGCGGCAGCGGCAGCGGCGTGGTGTCGAACGGCTTGCCGGTCGTCGCGAAACCGCACGGCCCGTCGACGAACGAGGTCGAAGATTCGCCGGGGCATCCGAGGTCGACCAGCGTCAGGTCATGGGCCCGCTCGCGCAGATACGAGGCCAGCACCATGGCGTAGCCGGTGTCGAAGCTCCCAGGCCGGACGGTGCCTGCCGCGATCTGCTCCTTGAGCTTGCCGACCTGTAGGCCGTAGGCGAGGGAGTCGCCCAACGCTAGGTAGGTTTTGCCAGCTGGCTCCGCCCGCGCCGCAGAGCCGAGGAACAGCGCGCAGGCGGCGGCTCCCAGAATCCGCAAGAGCCCGCTCTGCACCAGCCCGCTCTGTGTCCGTCGTTCACGCGCCACACCGTGCCTTAACGTCATGACCGTCTCACCCTTCGCTCTTATGCTCGACGTAGGATGCAGGACCTTCCGGGCCCGGCGTTACTGCAGCCCGCTTCCCCGTCCGCTCGCTTGAGCGTCGACCGCCTCGGCGACCCGCAGCAGCCGCGCTTCGTCCGTGCGCGCGGTCACCACGTAGGCCATCCCGGCATCGATCCACGAGAAGGCGGCGACGTCGCCCTCGCGGGCGTAGCGGAAGACGCCGCGTCCCCCGGCCGCGCCGGCGCGGCTGTAGAGCGTCAGGCGGGTGCCGCGGTCGTCGTCGTACATCAGCATCGCCGCCGGCTCGTCGCCGGCCGGCAGCAGGCGCCCGCCCATCAGGCGGAACCCTTGGGACTGCAAATCCGGCGCCCTGACCGGCCGGCCGACGCGCCGCGAGAGCCACTGCTCCAGATGCGGCGTCCCGTCGGCGCGGACCTCGACCGGGTGGACGGCCTCGACCACGTAGGTGCGGAAGGCCGAAACCGCCGCCTGCGTCATCGGCTCGACCGGCGCCGCCGCGGGCGGTACCGCCCCGCGCCCGACCCAACCCACCGCCCCGCCGAAGGCGAGGCAGACCATCGCCGCCGCGGCGCTCGGCAGCCAGCGGCTGCTTCGGGCGGGACGCGGGCGCGCCAGATGGGCGACCCGCAGCCGGGCCGGGATCGGCTCGTCGGCGATCGGGGCGAGGCGGGCGCGCAGGCGGGCGCGGGCCTGCCCGTCGGCGGCGACCCGGGCCGCCGCGTCCATGTGCTCGGCGAGCCAGGCCTCGACGGTGGCGCGGCGGCCGGGATCGAGCTGGCCGTCCACGAAGGCGTGAAGATCGTCCTCGCCGACGGGCCGGGGGTTGGACGCGGTCATTTCACCCTCCGCAGGTGTCCGGTGACGACGGTCGGTGCGAGGTCCAGGAAGGCGCGCATCCGGCCCCGCGCCCGGCTCAGGCGCGACATCACCGTGCCGATCGGCACGGCGAGCACCGCGGCGGCCTCGGCATAGGACATGTCCTCGACCGCGACGAGGAGCAGGACCGAGCGTTGATCCTCGGGCAGGCCGGCGAGCCCGTCGAGCACGTCCCGGACGCCGAGGGCGGCCCCGGGATCGGCGGAGGCGTCCGCGACGTCGTCGACCAGGTCCGGGCCGACCTCGACGCCGCGGCGGCCGCGCACGCCTTCGAGGTAGCGGTTGCGCAGGATCGCGAACAGCCAGGCGCGCAGGTCGCCGTCCCGGCGGCGCTGCGGCCAGGCCCGGATCGCGCGTTCGAGGGCGTCCTGGACGAGGTCGTCGGCCGCCTCGCGCTCGCGCAGGAGCGCGACGGCGTAGCGCCGCAACGCCGGGATCTGCGGCTCGATCAGGGCGGCGAGGTCGTCCAAGGCGTTCTCCACAATGGCGCTCTTCGGGGCGGGCGGTGGCGGATGGATGCCGCGGCCTGCAACGAAAGATGCCGGATGAGGCCGCGGTATTCCCCCGGCCGGTCGGAAAATCGCATCACGCAGCCGTGATCGGCGCGCCTCACGTGGTTGGGGAATATCCGGTGCTCCCCGGCATCTCTCCCGGCGTGACCTTCGAGAAACGGGAGAGACGATGCGCGGCGCACCGACGGCGATCCTGATCGCCACCCTGATGGCCGGCGGCCTGGCGGGCGGCGGCATGATGATGATGCGGACCGGGCACGCCGAGAGCGCGCCGGACGGCTTCGACGCGCTGATGGCCCAGTCGATGACCCGGATGCACGCCGACATGGCGGTACCGCCCTCCGGCGATCCGGACCGGGACTTCACCGCCATGATGATCCCGCACCACCAGGGCGCGATCGACATGGCGAAGGCCGAGCTCGCCTACGGTCGCGACCCCGTCCTGCGCCGGCTCGCGCAGGGAATCATCGTCGAGCAGGCCCAGGAGATCGAGGTCATGCGGCGCGCGCTCGCCGAGCGCCCGCCCGCCGTTCCCGCCACGCCGAAAGCTCCGGCCCCGCACCATCACTGAGCCGGCCGGCCCACACACCCAGCGAGACGACATCCGATGCGACACCTCATTCCGGCGACCCTTGTGCTCGCCCTTCTCGGCGGAACCGCGCTCGCGGGCCAGGCGCCTGGCCCCGCCTCGGCACCCGACGTGCCGGTCGGGCCCCGCGACCGCTTCTATACCTCGGACCAGTTCTCCAATACGGTCTCGGTGATCGACCCCGCCGCCAATACTCTCCTCGGCGTCATCCGCCTCGGCGACACCACGCCCGCGAACCTGAGCCCGCTCTATCGCGGCCAGCTCCTCGTCCACGGCATGGGTTTCTCGCCCGACCGCAAGACCCTGCTGGCGGTCTCGATCGGCTCGAACTCGGTCAGCTTCATCGACACCGCCACCAATACCGTGCGGCACACGACCTATGTCGGCCGCTCGCCGCACGAGGCGTTCTTCACGCCGGACGGGCGCGAGGTCTGGGTCAGCGTGCGCGGCGAGGATTACGTGGCGATCCTCGACGCCGAGACGGGCAAGGAGACGGGCCGGATTACAGTGCCGAACGGGCCCGGCATGACGATCTTCTCGCCCGACGGCCGGTACGGCTACGTCTGCTCCAGCTTCAGCCCCGAGACTGTCGCTATCGAGGTCGGGACCCGGCAGATCGTCGGGCGGATCAAGCAGGAGAGCCCGTTCTGCCCCGACATCGCGGCGACGCCCGACGGCCGCCAGGTCTGGTTCACCCTGAAGGATGTCGGCCGGGTCCAGGTCTTCGAGGCCGCGCCGCCGTTCAAGGCGCTCAAGACCATCGAGACGGGGCCGATCACTAACCACGTTAACATCGCCCGCACCAGGGCCGGCCAGTTCGCCTACGTGACGGTCGGCGGGCTCAACCAGGTCAAGGTGTTCCGCACCGACGACTTCTCGCAGGTCGCGACGATCCCGACCGGCGCGCTCCCGCACGGCCTCTGGCCCTCGGGCGACGGATCGCGGGTCTATGTCGGCCTGGAGAATGCCGATGCGGTCGCGGTGATCGACACCGGCACCAACGCCGTCACCGCAACGATCCCGATCGGCCAGGGCCCGCAAGGCGTGGCCTACCTGCCCGCGGCGGTCCCGGAGAGCGCGGGCGCCCCGAACCTGCAGCCCCTCGGCGCGGCCGGCCAGTCGAGCCGGCTGACCCTCGACGGGCCGGACGGCAAGCCGGCGACGCAGGTGACGCTGTTCGACCAGGGCGTGCTGCAGACGCTGCAGGCCGCGGTCACCGGGCTGACGCCGAAGAGCCCCTACCTGCTCGCTCTCTCCGCAGACCCGAAGGGCGCCGGGCCGCTGGAGCCGCTCGCCGCCTTCATGACGAACCCTGCGGGCGCCGCCATCGTCAACGCGGTCGGACCGATCCGCCAGGTGACGCAGAACCCGAACGCCGCGGCGCGGCGCATCCTCGTGATCGTCGAGGGCAAGCCCGGCGAGACCGGCGCGACGGTCCAGGTCCAGGCCGTGCAGTAACGGTGCCGAGGGGGCGGTCGTCGGATCGCCCCCTTCCGTTTGTGCGCCCAGCATGGGCGCGTTCTTGAGGGTGGAAGTCCCTCCGTGAGCTGGTCACGGCGAGCGAAGTGAAGCGCAACTGCGGAAGGGCGACCGACCGTGGAGAGGAAGCGTGGAGCGCACCTGTGGGCCGATGAACAAGAACCGGATAGAAGGCGACGCTGAGCAGGGCGAGCGGGCAAACAGCCGCGAAGCTCTCGTGATCAAGGCGAGGCGGCGTAGATCCGGCGGTCGTGCAGGGACGGAACGCGGTCTTACCTGGGGAGATCTCGCCTCATGCCTGAAAGGGTGACGGCGTCGAGCCGGAGCGAGAAGTCAGCCGAGGTCGTAGTAGGGGGCGATCTGCTCCCGAAGGACCGAACGAGGAGGAGTGGCCGCGGCCGTGACGATGCAGTCGGCAAGGCGTCAGATGCCCGCGCGAGCGGGGCGGTCGGAGCCGGTGCGGGGTGAAGCCTCGCGCCTGCCCGGCAGCGACGAAGCTGGCGGCCCGCGTCATGCACCGGGTGCCATGGGGCCGGGGCTGCTGGACGCGGCCCTGGCGCGCGAGAACGTTCAGCGTGCCTGGAGGCGTGTGAAGGCCAACAAGGGCGCGGCGGGGGTCGACGGTCTGGACATCGCCCAGACGGCGGCTCTCCTGCGCACGGCGTGGCCCGAGATCCGCGACCAGGTGCTGTCGGGGACGTACCGGCCCCAGCCGGTGCGTTGTGTGGCGATCCCCAAGCCGGGGGGCGGCGAGCGCGAGCTCGGCATCCCGACGGTGACGGATCGGCTGATCCAGCAGGCGCTGCTGCAGGTGCTGCAGCCGCTTCTGGACCCCCACTTCAGCGAGCACTCCTACGGCTACCGTCCGGGCCGCGGCGCACAGGATGCGGTCCTGGCCGCGCAAGCCTGCGTGCAGGCGGGCCGGCGGGTGGTGGTGGACGTGGACCTGGCGCAGTTCTTCGACCGGGTGAACCACGACATCCTGATCGACCGGTTGCAGAAGCGGATCGGGGATGCCGGGGTAATCCGGCTGATCCGGGCGTACCTGACGAGCGGGATCATGAAGGGGGGCGTGGTGCGGGAACGCGGCTCGGGGACGCCGCAGGGTGGACCTCTGTCGCCGCTCCTGGCCAACGTGCTGCTGGACGAGGTGGACCGGGAGTTGGAGCAACGCGGCCATCACTTCGTGCGCTATACGGACGACGTGACCGTCTACGTGCGCAGCCGCAAGGCGGGGGCGCGGGTGATGGATGTGCTGCGGGGTCTGTTGGGCCGGCTGAAGCTGTCGCTGAACGAGGCCAAGAGCGCGGTGCGCAGTGCGTTCGGCTGCGTGGTCCTGGGCTTCACCTTCTGGGTGGCCCCGGGCGGCGTCGTCAAGCGGCGGGTCGCATCGGCGTCGCTGGGCCGGTTCAAGCGGCGGGTGCGGGACCTGACGCGTCGCTCGGGCGGGCGCAGCCTGCCGGCGGTGGTGGGTCGGCTGCGGACCTACCTGCTGGGCTGGAAGGGCTACTACCGGTTGGCGCAGACACCCAAGGTCTGGCGCGAACTGGATGGGTGGGTGCGTCATCGGGTGCGAGCGATCCAGCTCAAGCAGTGGAAGCGCGGCCCGACCATCTACCGGGCCTTGCTGGCGCTGGGCGCCAAACCCGAGGTCGCTCTGCCGGTGGCGGCCAACAGCCGCCGCTGGTGGCGCAACAGCGGCATGGCGCTCAACGGCGTGCTGACCCTGGCCTGGATGGACAAGCTCGGCCTGCCC
Organism: Methylobacterium sp. EM32; assembly: GCF_040593685.1. NCBI lineage: Bacteria > Pseudomonadati > Pseudomonadota > Alphaproteobacteria > Hyphomicrobiales > Methylobacteriaceae > Methylobacterium > Methylobacterium sp. EM32. The sequence goes on from NZ_JBEXZS010000143.1 coordinate 67,066, forward strand.
CGTCTCGCCTGACCTCAACTCCTCGAACCGCCCGGTGCGGACCCGCATGCCGGGTGGTGTGGGAGGGGAGCGATCCGTAAGGAACGCCCCCTATCCCGATCGGGGGGCCATCCTCACGCCCGGTAGGCGACCAGCACGGCGCCGGCGGCGATGAGCGCGATGCCGAGCCAGTTCGGGGCGGCCAGCCGCTCGCCCAGGAACAGCCCAAAATATACCCCCTAATACGCTCGGGCACCTGCTAAGCAATCACGGCCCTCTGAAGTCCGCTGTCGGACGGCGAGCGACCATTCGAACAGCCAATGGCGAAGGTCTGGAAATGGCGCACAACCGAACGAACCAAGGTGTGACTTCGATATCATGCGGGCGGTTAGGTCGACGCCTTCGAAGAGCTGAGCCGGATCTAGGCTCCTGCTCCGCCGCGACATCGTCACGACCCTGCGTGTGGCGGCCGGATACCGGCTGGGGCAGGGAGGGGACCGATGACGACGAGAGTGTCCGGCAGACAGTGACCCTTTGCAGACATTAAAGTCTGCGGGCTGAAATGGCCGCTTGGTAGGAAGAAGCGGATCTTGTTACTGCGGTTACGTTGTCAGCAGCTTGCAGCACATAGGCGCTTGCTCGAGGGAGTGCTGGCCATGTCAGACGTATGTCGACAGGTGAAGCCTACGGCGCCAGGATGGGCGCCAACCACGGCCACGGTCTGGGCATGAAAGGCGGTGGTCCACGAGGCGACCCCAAGAGGGCAGCGGCATACGCATAAGACCGTGTGTTAGGGCAGAAGCCCGTTGTCAGATGTAGCACTGAGACATGCGCCTGGACGGCGCAAACCAGCGGGGGCGGGTCGCCTTCGAATTTTGCGCAACTTGTCAGGTATTGGACATCTTCGCACCAAAAAGTCCGCTACTGGACAAGCCGACCTCCGCGCCTCGACCGCACCCCGTGAACAAGCACGCTCCCCTCTCCCTCGACGGCAACCTGCTGCTCGAAGCCCTCGATCCCGGTGACCGGGCGCTGCTCGAACCGTACGCCGAACGTCGCGACGTCCGGCGCAGTGACGTACTGTTCCGTGCCGGCGACGACGTCAGCCATGTCACCTTCCCCGCGCACCGCTGCGTCGTCACGCTGATCGTGCCGCTCCTGGACGGGAAGTCGGTCGAGACGGCGACGATAGGCCGGGAGGGTGCTATGGGCGGGGTCGTCAGCCACGGTTACCTGCCGGCCTTCGGCCAGGCGGTGGTGCAGGTCGGCGGGCCGGTCATCAGGATCGATGCCGCCCGCCTGTCCGAGGCCAAGCAGGCCTCGAAGGGCGTCCGCGACCTGTTCGTGCGCTACGCCGACTGCCTGCTCGCGCAGGTGCTGCAGTCGGTCGCCTGCAACGCCGCCCACACCATCGAGCGGCGCTGCCTGCGCTGGCTCCTGACACTGCAGGACCGGATCGGCACGCCCGAACTGCCGGTCACCCACGAGCTCCTCGCCGACATGCTCGGGGTGCGCCGCGCCTACCTGACCGAGGTGCTCGGACGCATGCAGCGAGACGGCCTGATCGGCATCGGTCACGGGCGCATCACGCTGCCGGACCGGGCGCGCGCCGAGGCAGGTTCGTGCGAGTGCCACGCCGCCGTGCGGAGGCACTTCGAGGAGGTGATGGGTGCGATCTACGCCCCCGGCGGTCGCATCGTCGCCGTCGACGTGGCCGAGCCCGAGCGGCTCAGGGCCCCGTCCGCGCTCGTGAAGGACGGCAGCCTGTGAACAAGGTCATGCAGCCCGACTTGGTCGCGGAGGATGCGCGGCTGACCGCGCTCGCCGCGTTCGACATCCTCGACACGCCTCCCGAGCGCGGCTTCGACGACATCGTCAACCTCGCGCGCCGCCTCTGCGCCGCACCCGTCGCCCTGGTCAGCCTGGTCGACCGCGACCGTCAGTGGTTCAAGGCGCGCGCCGGCCTCCCGCCCTGCGAGACCGACCTCGCCCGTTCGGTGTGCAAGTTCGTGCTCGCGGAGCCGGGCGTCCTGCAGATCGCGGACCTGACGTGCGACCCCCGTACCCGGGAAAACCCGCTGGTGACCGGCGAGCCGCACCTGCGCTTCTACGCCGGCGCGCCGCTGCGCACGGCCGAGGGCCAGGTGCTCGGCAGCCTGTGCGTGATCGACCACGTCCCGCGCCCGGGTGGCCTCGACCCCGAGCAGATCGAGGATCTGGAGGCGCTCGCCCGGCAGGTCATGGACCAGCTCGTGTTGCGCCGGTCGCTCGCTGACCGCGACCGCGCAGGGCGCCAGGGCGAGGCGGTCTCGGCGACCCTGGCCGAGGTCGCGGCGGCCGGTGGCGACCTCGATGCGAGCTTCCGGGCCGTGCTCGCCGGCGCGATGCGCGCCGTCCCCGCCGCCGAGGCCGGCACGGTCGAGTGTCAAACGGCATCGGAACGGGACCCCTGATCGGCGTCCAATCGGGACCCCTTGTTGCGCGTAGCGCGACGCCCCTGGTCAGCCCGGCGAAGCGGGTCGGGGTGGCGCAGCCGGGCTGACCAGGGGTCCAGGATGAGCTGCGCGCAGGCCGCCCTTCACGCCCGGTTCTTGAAGCGCCAGCTCTCGTTGCCGGTCTCGACGATCTCGCAGTGGTGGGTCAGCCGATCGAGCAGCGCCGTCGTCATCTTGGCGTCGCCAGCAAACACGCTCGGCCACTCCCCGAACGCCAGGTTGGTCGTCACCACGATCGAGGTGGTCTCGTAGAGCCGGCTGATCAGGTGGAACAGCAGCTGACCGCCCGACTGCGCGAACGGCAGGTAGCCGAGCTCGTCCAGCACCACCAGATCGAGCCGGGCGAGGTGGTCGGCGATGCGGCCCTGCCGGCCGGCTCGCGCCTCGGCCTCGAGCCGGTTGACGAGGTCGACCACGTTGTAGAACCGGGCCCGCGCCCCGTCCCGGATGCACGACCGGGCGACCGCGATGGCCAGGTGCGTCTTGCCCGTGCCGGTGCCGCCCACCAGCACGACGTTGCGCTGGTGGGCCAGGAACTCGCCACCGCAGAGGTCGCGCACCAGACCCTCGTTGATCGGCGTCCCGGCAAAGGCGAACTCGGCGAGGTCCTTGGCTAGAGGCAGCTTGGCAATCGTCATCTGGTAGCGGATCGAGCGCGCCTGCTTCTCGCTGATCTCGGCCTGCAACAGGTCACCGACGATCTGCTGTGGTTCGTGGCTGCGTTTGAGGGCGACCTTGATGATCTCGTCGTAGGCCGCCTTCATCCCGAACAGCTTCAGCTCGCCCATGGTGGCGAGGATCTGCTGACGTTCCATCATGGGGCTCTCCTCAGGCTGTCGTAGCGGGCACAGTCGGCGACTGGCTCGTGGCGCAGCCGCAGGCTCTCGGGCGTCAGCAGCGGGACGGGCGCGGGCGGCTCCCGCTGGCGGGCCAGGATGTTGAGCACCACGTCGGCCGAGTGCACACCCTCGCGCAGTGCCTCGGCGCAGGCCGCTTCGACCGCGGACAAGCCGTCGCCGAGCACGGCGGTGAGGATCTCCACCATCTGGCGGTCGCCGTCGGCGCTGCCGGCGAGCTTGCGGCGGATCCGTTCGAGGGCGGCGGGCAGGACCCAGTCCTTGAACGGTGCGCCGTTGCGCAGCGCGCCGGGCTTGCGGGCGAGCACGGGGACGTAGTGCCAGGGGTCGAACACCGTCTGGCCGCGGCCGAAGGCCCGCGGGTGCTCGGCGACGACGCGTCCGTCCTGGCGGATCTCGATGCGCTCGGCATAGGCGCGCACCTCGACCGGGCGACCGATGGCCGAGGCCATGACCGAGTACTTGTTGTTGTCGAAGCGCACCAGGCAGGTCGAGGACACGGCCGCCGGCACGGTGTGGAAGCCGTCGAAGCGTCCGGCATAAGGGACCAAGGCTCCCCGTTCGGCTTCGAAGGCCTGCCAGATCGTCAGGTCGCGCTGCTCGGGATGCGGGTGGGCCTTGGCGTAGGCGACGACCCCGTCGAGCAGCAGGGCGTTGAGCTCGTCGTAGCTTCTCACCCGGACGCGCGGGGTGAACAGGCGCTCGCGTACCAGCCCGACCTGGTTCTCGACCTGCCCCTTCTCCCAGCCGGACGCAGGCGTGCAGGCCACGGGCTCAACGAGGTAGTGCGAGCACATCTGCAGGAAGCGGCGGTTGTAGGCGCGCTCGCGCCCGACGAAGATCGTCTCGACCGCGGTCTTCATGTTGTCGTAGATGCCCCGCTGGCAGGTGCCGCGGAAGAAGGCGAACGCTCGGTCGTGGGCGTCGAAGACCATCTCCTGGCTCTCGCGCGGATAGGCCCGCACGAACAGCATGCGCGAGTGGCAGAGCCGGACGTGGGCGACCTTGACCGTCGTGGTGACGCCGGCGATCAGCACGATCTCGTGGCTCCAGTCGAACTGGTAGGCCTCACCCGGGGCGAAGGCGAGTGGCACGAAGGCGGGAGCCGTCACGCTGGCCTGCTGGCGCTTCCACGTCTTGGCGTAGCGGCGGACGGCATCATAGCCGCCCTCGTAGCCGAGCCCCCGCAGCGCCTCGAAGATCCGGGTCAGCGTCAGCCGCTCCCGTGCCGGCTTCCCCGTATTGGCCGCCAGCATCCGGTCGAGCTCGTCGCGCCAGGGCCCGAGCTTGGGTGCAGGCTGGACGCTGCGGGTGTAGCGGAAGGCAGTTGCCTCCGAGCGGATCAACTTCCTGACGACCTTGCGGGAGAGCTTCAGCTCCCGGCAGATCTGCTTGATCGGCTTATGCTGCACGAAGTACGCGCGGCGGATCTTCGCGACCGTCTCCACGACCAACATCCTCCGCGAGCCTCCCGTTCCGAATGCGGGAGGCAGTCTGGATGAAGTATCCTGGGGGTCCCGTTTGGACGCCGATCACCCCCGGAAACGGGGTCCTTATTCCACGCCTAATCACAGTCGAGATCCGCGAGGGGGCTTCCCTGGTCTACCGCGCCGTAACGGACGGCCTTGCACCGCATCTCGGCCTGCGCCTCCCGATCCAGGGGAGCCTCGCGGGTGCCTGCTACGTAGAAAATGCTCCGATTGGCGTTCGCGACGTGCTGCAGGATCCGAGGGTCAAGCGGGATCTCGTGGAAAGCTTGCGCCTGCGCTCGTGCCTGCTGGTGCCGGTGCGCCGCGGAGGCGCCGTCGTCGGCGTGCTCAAGCTGCAATCGAGCCGCCCGGACGCCTTCGCCGAGGATGACCTGCAGGTGCTCGGCGTCCTCGCCGGCTCCGCCGCCTCCGGGCTCGCCGAGGCGGGCGAGCTCGCCGCGACGAGGGCGGCCGCTCGGACGGAGTACCGGCGCCGCGCCGTGTTCGACAGCGCTCACGACTACGCCATCGTCCTGCTCGACCTCGCCGGCATCGTGACGGACTGGAACGCCGGGGCGACCAAGATCCTCGGTTGGCGCCCGGAGGAGATGTGCGGAAAGCCAGCCGACGCGTTCTTCACGCCCGAGGACCGGCGCGACGGCATCCCGGCCATGGAGATGCGGTCCGCGCTGGAGGAGGGTCGGGGCATCGACGAGCGCTGGCACCTGCGCAAGGACGGCAGCCGCTTCTGGGCCAACGGCGAGATGATGGTGCTGCGTGACGAGGCCGGCGCCGCCATCGGCTTCGTGAAGATCCTGCGCGACCGGACGGAGCAGAAGCAAAGCGCCGCCCGCCTGCAGGAGAGCCAGGACCGCTACCGGCTTGCGGCCCGGGCGACCAACGACGCAATCTGGGACTGGAACCTTCCCGCCGACCACGTGCTCTGGAACGAGGCCCTCACCGAGGCCTACGGCCATGCCCCAGAGATCGTGGAGCCGACCGGCGACTGGTGGATCGCGCAGATCCACCCCGACGACCGGGCACGGGTCGACGCCTCGATCCACGCGGTCATCGACGGCGCAGGCACGGCGTGGTCGGACGAGTACCGCTTCCGACGTGCGGACGGCTCCTACGCGCACGTGCTCGACCGGGGCTACGTCCTGCGCGACGAGGCAGGCCGGGCCGTCCGGATGATCGGTGCCATGCTCGACCTGACCGGCCGCAAGCAGGCCGAGGACGCCCTGCGCGAGAGCGAGCGGCGGTTCGGGCTTGAGCGCGGCCTGCTGGAGGCGATCTTCCGGCAGGCGCCGGTCGGCATCTCCATCGCCGGGGCCGAGGCCGGCATGCCATCGTCGCTCAACGCCAAGGCCGAGGAGATCCTCGGCCACGGGCTCGGGACGGAGGGCGACGCCCGCTACGTCTCCTACGGTGCCATGCACCCGGACGGTCGCCGCTACGAACCCGCGGAATACCCGACCCTGCGCGCCCTGCGGAAGGGCGAGACGGTCCGGGGCGAGGAGATGCGCTATCGCAACCCCGTGACGGGGGAGATGCGCCTCCTGGAGGTATCGAGCGGTCCCGTGCGCGACGCCGAGGGCGCGATCCAGGCCGCGGTGACCGTGCTGGTCGATGTCGGAGACCAGCGCCGGGCGGATGCGGAGACGCGCCGCCTCGCCGCCCTGGTCGAGCAGAGCCAGGACTTCATCGGCCTGGCGGCCCCCGACGGGAGCGTCGACTTCGTCAACGAGGCCGGCCGGCGCCTCATCGGCCTTGCCGACCCCGCCGCGGCCCGGGCCATGCCGATCGTGGACTACTTCGTGCCGGAGGAGCGCGCGCGTGTCCTCGACGAGGTGCTTCCAGCGGTCGAGCGGAACGGCTTCTGGGAGGGCGAGCTGAACTTCCGGCACGTGGTCACCGGGGCGGCGGTGCCGGTCCTCTACAACCTCTTTCCCGTTCGCGGCGCCGACGGGCGCAGGCTCGGCTACGGCACCGTCACGCGCGATCTCACGGAACAGAAGCTGGCGCGCCAGGCGCTTCAAGCCAGCGAGGCGACGCTGAGGGCCGTTCTTGACACGGTGCCGGTCGGCATCCTGTTCGCGGAGGCGCCCTCCGGCCGCATCGTCGGCGGCAACCGGCGGTTGGAAGAGATCCTCCGCCATCCCGTCCTGCCCTCACCCAACGCCGACAGCTACGGCGAGTGGGTCGCCTTCCACGAGGACGGGCGCCGGGTCGAGCCGCACGAGTATCCGCTCAGCCGGATCGTTCGCGAGGGTGCGGAGCACGCCGCGCTCGAATGCCACTACCAGCGTGGCGACGGCACCCGGGTCTGGATCGAGATCGTGGGCGTGCCGATGCGGGACGTCAAGGGCGAGCTGACCGGGGGTGTCGTCGCGGTCGCGGATGTGGACGACCGGCGGAAGGCGGAGGCCCAACAGGAACTCCTCAACCACGAACTCTCCCACCGGATGAAGAACCTGCTGGCGATGGTGCAGGCCATCGCCGCCTCGACGCTGCGCGGTGCCACCGACATGGATGCGGCACGCGAGGTTCTGGGCAGCCGGCTGGTCGCGCTCGGTAAGGCGCATGACATGCTCCTCGGCGGCGCCGCGGAGAGCGCCCCCCTGTCGGCCGTGGTCCGGGAGGGCGTCGGCGTCCAGGAAGAGGCCGGCCGGCGCGTCACGTTCACGGGGCCGGACGTCGAGATTGGCGGCAAGGCCGCATTGTCCCTGGCGCTGACCCTGCACGAGCTGACGACGAATGCGGTCAAGTACGGCTCGCTGTCGGTGCCGGACGGCGAGGTCGCGGTCAACGCCTCCCTGGTCGGGAACGAGGACGCGCCGCGGCTGCGTATCGCCTGGACCGAGCGCGGCGGCCCGCCGGTGGTGCCGCCCTCCCGAAAAGGGTTCGGATCGCGCCTGATCGAGCGTGGCCTGACGGCGCAGGTCAACGCCAGCCTCGCCCTCGATTACCGGCCCGAGGGGGTGAGTTGTGTCGTCGAGGCCTCGTTGGCCGATTTCCAGGCGGTCGCATGAAGGTCGTGCGCAACGAAGGCGCGGGCGGCCCGTTGCCGCTTGCCATGACGGATGACGCGAACCCGATGACGGCCCTAGTGGTCGAGGACGAGATGCTCTGCCGCCTGGAGATCCGCGATCTCCTGGAGGCCGACGGCTACGCCGTGGTCGAGGCCGGAAGCGCCGCCCAGGCGCTCGACAGGCTCGACGGATCGGTCGTGCTGGTGGTCACCGACGTCCGCATGCCGGGACCGATGGACGGGCTGGCCCTCGCGCGCGAGGTGATGCGCCGCCGCCCGGACATGGCCGTCGTGGTCGTCTCGGCGCTGGTGGCCCCGCGGCCCGGGGATCTGCCCGAAGGCGTTCCCTTCGTCGCCCGCCCCTACTTGGAGAGTCGTCTGCACCAGGCCATCGGCCAAGCGTTGGCGGCCAGGGACGCGCACGAATGACGTCGGCGGTCCCCTCATCCGCGGTGCGGCGCAACGGCATGGCCGGACCAAGGGCCGCAACCGATCTTCGTCCCGGCGCGCCGGAAGACGTTGGTCCCCGCACTCGCGCCGGGTAGGGACCAGCGCCATGAGCATCAAGGATCTTCGAGAGGAGGTCGAACGGCTCCGCCGGCGCGAACGCGCGCTTGTGGAGGAGAACGCCCGCCTGCGCGCCGGTCGGGACATGGGGGGGCCCGCCGCCGCCGCCGGGGTCGGCGTCGGGACCGCGCGCGCCGACCTGCTGTTCACTGCCGCCGACAAGACCCGGATGGCGATGATCGTCACCGACCCCAACCTGCCGGACAACCCCATCGTCTTCGCCAACCGCGCCTTCCTGGAGCTCTCCGGCTACGCGGCCGAGGAGCTCGTCGGGCGCAACTGCCGCTTCCTCCAGGGTCCCGGGACCGACCCGGCCCACGTCGCCCGCATCCGCGACGCCATCGCCGCACGGCGTGACGTGGTGGTGGAGTTGCTGAACTACCGGCGCGACGGCAGCACCTTCGTCAACGAGCTCTACGTGAGCCCCGTCTTCGGCCCGCACGGGGAGCTCCTGTTCTTCTTCGGCAGCCAGCTCGACCTCACGCGCTTCCGCGAGCCGGAGAGGCGGGCCGCCCGGCGGAGCGCCTCGTTCCACAGCTTGCTGGAGGATGGCGAGGCTGGTTTCTGCATCGTCGAGGTTCGCTTCGACGCGGAGGGCCGGGCCGAGGACTGCCGCTTCGTCGAGGTCAACGCCGCCTTCGAGCGCCAGTCCGGCCTACCGGCCGCGGCGGGACGCTGGATGAGCGACCTTGAGCCGGGGCACGGGCGACACTGGGTCGAGGCCTTCGGCGACGTTGTCATGACGGGGCGCGACGCGCGGTTCAGGGGCGCGACGTCGGAGTTCGGACGCGTGTTCGACATGCATGCGGTCCGTATCGGCGACCAGGCGCAGAACCGCGTTGCGGTGCTGTTCGAGGACGCTGTCGCCCGCCAGGAGGGCGAGGAGCGTCGGGAGGCGCGGGACCGCGACCGGATGGTCGAGCGTGACCTGGTCTGGCGGACGAGCCGGGACCTCCTCGTCGTCTGCGGCCTCGACGGCACCTGCCGGGCGGTCAACCCGGCCTGGACGGCGACCCTCGGCTGGCCGGCCGGCAGCCTGGTCGGCACCCGCATCGTCGAGCTGCTGCACCCAGACGACCGCGTGGCCGCGTCGCGGGCCTTCGAGAGGCTACGGACCGGCCGGCCCCTCGCCGACCTCGACGTCAGGTTCAGGACCGCCGATGGCGGCCATCGATGGATCTCGTGGAACGCCATCCCGCAGGGTGACCGCTTCCACGCTACAGGCCGGGACGTGACCGAGCGCCGGGCGCTTGAGGAGCAGTTGCGCCAGTCGCAGAAGATGGAGGCGGTCGGGCAGCTCACCGGCGGCGTCGCGCATGATTTCAACAACCTGCTGACCGTCATCAAGTCGTCGACCGACCTGCTGAAGCGACCGAGCCTGAGCGAGGAGCGCAAGGTGCGCTACGTCGACGCCATCTCGGACACAGTCGACCGCGCCGCCCGGCTCACCAGCCAGCTCCTGGCGTTCGCGCGCCGGCAGGCCCTGCGTCCGGCCGTGTTCGACGCCGCGCAGTCGGTGGCCGCCATCGCCGACATGGTCCGCACGCTGACCGGCGCGCGGATTCGCGTCGAGACCGACACGGACGCCGGCACGGACGCGGGCGGCCGCGGGCTGCCCTGCCACGTCGACGCCGATCCAAGCCAGTTCGACACGGCGCTCGTGAACCTGGTCGTGAACGCCCGCGACGCCATGCAGGGGGAGGGACGCCTGCGCATCTCGGTCAGACGGGCTGACCGTATCCCAGCCCTGCGCGCCCATCCGGCGGTCCCGGGCGACTTCGTCGCCGTGTCGGTGTCGGACACGGGTTCGGGCATCGAGGCGGACGTGCTCGACCGCATCTTCGAGCCGTTCTTCACGACGAAAGGTGTCGGGCACGGCACGGGGCTCGGCCTCAGCCAGGTGTTCGGCTTCGCCAAGCAGTCCGGCGGCGACGTCGCGGTCGACAGCGAGGTCGGCGTCGGGACCACGTTCACGTTGTTCCTGCCGCGCTCGACCCATGCGGAAACCCGGGACGTGGCCGAGGAAGGTCCGGAGCCGTTCGCCGACGGACACGGTACGCCGGTCCTCGTCGTCGAGGACAACGTGGAGGTCGGCGCCTTCGCGACCCAGGCCCTGATGGAACTCGGGTACCATGCCGCCTGGGTGAAGGACGCGAAGTCCGCCCTGGCCGAGATCGAGGCGTCGGGCCAGCGTTTCGAGGTGGTGTTCTCGGACGTGGTGATGCCGGGCATGAACGGGGTCGACCTCGCGAGGGAGATCCGGCGGCGGTGGCCCTACCTCCCGGTCGTGCTGACCTCCGGCTACAGCCACGTCCTGGCGTCGGAAGGGACCGACGGTTTCCCGCTCCTGGGCAAGCCCTACTCGGTCGCGGACCTCAGCCGAGCCCTGCGCAAAGCCCTGCGGGAGCGGTCCTCGCTGACTTTCGGATGATGTCATCCGCGTCGTTCCGTGCCGTGACCTTCGGGCAGCCCGCGCGTTGACGGCCGGTTCCCGCTAGGAAAATGGAGGGGAGACATACGATGTCCGACACGCCGCGCCCCGGTGACGACCCGTTGCCGCCCATCGGCGACCCGCCGCCCGACACTGGCCCGCCGGAGGGCGACCCGCCGGGCGAGCCGCCGGCGCCGCAACCGCCCGGCCCCATCAACGGCCGCTAGGTCCGTTCCCCGCCATCCCCGCCATTGGCGCCCCTCGGACCGGGGCGGCGTCACAGACGCCCGGCCAATCTCGTGCTTGCGTAGGCCGGGCGTCTCGACCACGAGGGACCCGTTCGGGGCCGCAATACCCGGTTCGAGGCGACCGTCGCCGGCGACTTCGTTCGCTGCAAGAGCCGACGGCAGGACGATGCCACCCGGTCGGACCGGGGTGGTACCCTGGCCTCCGGGCGACCGGTGGCACGATTGCGTAAGGGAGGGGTGCGGCCGGTGCAGACGACGCGGCCGCACCCCTCCCGTAGTATTCAGCCGACCGATTCCCCCCCTCCGCCCCTTCCTTCGGTTACCCAGTTTGATCACTTCCGCCTTCGTCAGTCCTCCGCGCTGCCGCCAGAACCCATGCCTTCCTCGCCAGGCGGCTCGCCCATTCCTCGCTCCGTCGACCAGGGAAGCGCGTCGGTGAGCGAGCTTGAGATCGAGTGGCTCCGGCGGCGCGAGCGCGAACTGGAGGCGGAGGTGGCGCGGCTGCGCGAGGAGCGCGCCGCACTCCAGGCGGGACACTACCGGGAGATCTTCGACAGCGCCGTCGCCTTCGCCATCATCACCAGCGACCGCGAGGGGCGGATCACCGCCTGGAACCCGGGTGCAGAGCGCATTCTGGGCTGGTCGGCCGGGGAAATGCTCGGTCGGCCAGCCGCGACCTTCTTCACGCCTGAGGACCGGGCGGCCGACCGTCCCGCCACCGAGATGCGGTGCGCCGCCGAGACCGGGCGCGCGTCCGACGAGCGCTGGCACTTGCGCAAGGACGGGTCCCAGTTCTGGGCCAGTGGCGAGATGATGCCCCTCCGCTCCTCTGAAGGTGTCGCGATGGGCTTCCTCAAGATCCTGCGCGACCGGACCGAGGCGACGGCGGCGGAAGGCGAGACCTGGCGCGTCCGGGACGAGCTTCAGGTCGTCACCGACGCCCTGCCGGTGCTGATCTCGTTCATCGACCGGGACCATGTCTACCGCTTCGTGAACCGGTGCTACGAGAACTGGTTCGGGCGGCCGGCGAACGAGATCCTCGGGCGTCGGGTGGAGGATGTCGTCGGTGCGAAGACGTACGCGGACCGGCTCCCGTTCATGGCCCGTGCGCTCGCCGGCGAGGACCTCATCTTCGACGCCGAGATGCCGTTCCGGGGAAGCGAGTGGCGGCAGTCGGAGATCCGCTACATCCCGCGCCGGACCGCCGGCGGGGCGGTGGACGGCTTCTTCGTCATGGTCACCGACATCGCCGAGCGCGAGAGCGCCCAGGCCGCCCTGCGCGAGGCCGAGGACCGCCTCAGGCTGGCGCTGGAGAGTTCCGGGACCGGCATCTACGACTACGACCTCATCACCGGCGCGTTGACCTGGGACGCACGCACCCGGGCGCTCTTCGGCCTGTTCCCGGACGACCCGGTCTCCTACGAGGGCGCCTTCCTGCCGGGCCTGCACCCGGACGACCGTGAGCGGACGGACCGTACGGTCCAGGCCGCCATCGGCGCGGTCGAAGGCTTCGACACCGAGTACCGCGTGGTCGGGCTGCGCGACGGCGTCGAGCGGGTGCTCGCCGCCAAGGGCAACACCGTCTTCCGGGACGGCGAGCCCGTACGCTTCGTCGGCACCGTGCGCGACATCACCGAGGCCCGCGCGGCGGAGGCGCGGGCGCGGCGCCTCGCGGCGCTCGTGGAGCAATCGAACGACTTCATCGGCATCGCCGACGCGGCGGGCATGCCCGAGTTCGTCAACGAGGCCGGCCGCCGGCTGGTCGGGCTGGCGAGCCTCGACGAGGCCTGCGCCCACAACCTCGTGGACTACTTCGACCCGGAGGATCGGGCGACCGTTCTGGAACAGGCGCTCCCGGCCGTGCGGGAGACCGACTTCTGGGGTGGGGACCTCGCGTTCCGCCATTTCGGCACCGGGGCGGCGGTCCCGGTCCACTACACCATCTTCCCGATCCGCGACGCGCAGGGGGCGCTCGCCGGCTACGGGACGGTGACGCGCGACCTGACCGAGCGCCGGCGCCAGGAGGCGTTCCGTACCGCCCTGATCGAGCTCGGCGACAGCTTCCAGGCTTGCGGCGACACCGCCGGGATGGCCTACGCCGCCGCCGAGGTCATGGCCCGCACCCTCGGCCTCGACCGGGCCGGGTACGGCTCCATCGACGAGACCCTGGACACCGTCGAGATTGAGCGGGACTGGACGGCGCCTGGCGTCGTCAGCGTCGCGGGCCGCCACCGCCTCAGCGACTACGGTGAGGTCAGAACCGGCCTCACGGAGGGTCGTGAGGTGGTGATCGCGGACGTGACCGTCGACCGGCGGACCGCGGGCGCACCAGAGCTTCTCCTGAGCATCGGCGTGCGGGCGCTGATCAACGTGCCGGTGATGGAGCGCGGCCGCGTGGTGGCGCTGTTCTTCCTGCATGACCGCCAAGCGCGGGACTGGCGGCCGGACAAGCTCGCCTTCGTGCGCGACGTCGCCGAGCGCACCCGGGCCGCCATCGAGCGCCTGCGCGCCGAGACGAGCCGGCGCGAGAGCGAGGCGCAGTTCCGCGCCTTCGCCCAGGCGATGCCGAACCACGTCTGGGCCGCGGCCGCGGACGGGCAGCTCTACTGGCTCAACGCCCAGCTCTACGCCTATACCGGCGCCCAACCAGGCGAACTCGTTGGCACGGCCTGGACGACCGTCGTCCATCCCGATGACGCCGAAGCGGCCGGACGCGCCTGGGCCGACTCGCTCGCGACCGGCACTAGCTACGAGACCGAATTCCGCATCCGCAGGGCCGACGGGGCCTACCGGTGGTTCCTGGTGCGCGCGGAGCCGATCCACGCGGACGACGGCACCGTCGTCCGCTGGGTCGGCGCGAACGCCGACATCGAGGACCGGAAGCGTGCGGCGGCGCAGCTCCAGACCCTCAACGAGACCCTTGAGCAGCAGGTCGAGGAGCGCACCCGCGACCGCGACCGGATGTGGCGCCTGTCGACCGACGTGATGCTGGTGGCGCGCTTCGACGCGACCATCGTGGCGGTCAACCCGGCCTGGACGACCCTGTTCGGCTGGTCCGAGGGCGAGCTCGTCGGGCGCTCGTTCATGGACCTCGTGCATCCTGAAGACGCCGCCTCGACCGCGGCGGCGGCGGGCGACCTCTCGGCCGGCTCGGTGATCCCGCGCTTCGAGAACCGCTACCGGCACAAGGACGGCAGCTACCGCTGGCTGTCTTGGACGGCGGTGCCGGACGAGAGCTTCATTCACGCGGTGGGCCGCGATTTCACCGCCGAGAAGGAGGCCGCGGAAGCCCTCGCGAAGACCGAGGATGCCCTGCGGCAATCGCAGAAGATGGAGGCGGTCGGGCAGCTCACCGGCGGGCTCGCGCACGATTTCAACAACCTGCTCGCCGGCATCTCGGGCTCGCTGGAACTGATGCAGACCCGCATGTCGCAGGGGCGGATAAGCGACCTCGACCGCTACATGACCGTGGCGCAGGGTGCGGCCAAGCGTGCCGCGGCCCTGACGCACCGCCTGCTGGCCTTCTCGCGGCGTCAGACCCTCGATCCGAAGCCCACCAACGTGAACCGCCTGGTCCATGACATGGAGGAACTGGTCCGGCGCACGGTCGGACCCGGCATCCACCTGGAGGTCGTCGGCCTCGCAGGAGTCTGGCCGGCCCTGATCGACCCCGGCCAGCTTGAGAACGCGCTGCTGAACCTCTGCATCAACGCCCGCGACGCCATGCCGGACGGCGGCCGCATCACCATCGAGACCGCCAACAAGTGGATCGACGACGCCGGCTCGCGCCGGCATGACCTGCCGCCGGGCCAGTACCTCAGCGTCTGCGTGACCGACACCGGCACCGGCATGACGCCGGACATCATCGACAAGGTGTTCGAGCCGTTCTTCACGACCAAGCCCACGGGCCAGGGGACGGGCCTCGGCCTGTCGATGGTCTACGGTTTCGCGCGCCAGTCCGGCGGCCAGGTGCGGATCTACTCCGAGGTCGGCCAGGGTACCACGGTCTGCCTCTACCTGCCGCGTCACTACGGCGAGGCGGACGAGGACGACGTCGCGCGCAAGCTCGCGGAGGCCGGGCGTGCAGGCCAGGGTGAGACCGTGCTCATCGTCGACGACGAGCCCTCGGTGCGCATGCTGGTGACCGAGGTGCTGGAGGATCTCGGCTACACCGCCATCGAGGCGGCCGACAGCGTGGCCGGCCTGAAGGTGCTGCAATCGGACGTGCGCATCGACCTGCTGGTGACCGACGTCGGTCTGCCCGGGGGCATGAACGGCCGGCAGATGGCGGATGCTGGGCGCGAGCGCCGGCCTGACCTGAAGGTGCTGTTCATCACCGGCTACGCCGAGAACGCGGTGCTCGGGAACGGGCACCTGCACCCAGGCATGCAGGTCCTGACGAAGCCGTTCGTGCTGGAGACGCTCGCGACTCGCATCAAGGACCTGATCGCCGGGAACTGACCACCGGCGGGAAGCGGTCTTCCCGCCGGCCCGACGGTCCTACGCCGTGCCGTTGCCGCCGGTCGCGCCGTAGACCTCGCCCGTCACGTAGCTCGCCTCCTGGCTTGCCAGGAACACATAGACCGGCGCGAGTTCCACCGGCTGGCCGGGTCGCCCCAGCGGCACCTCCGAGCCGAACTTCTCGACGTTCTCCTGCGGCTGGCCGCCCGACGGCTGCAACGCCGTCCAGAACGGGCCTGGTGCCACCGCGTTCACCCGGATGCCCTTGGCGACCTGTTGCTTGGCCAGCGCCTTCGAGAAGGCGACGATCCCAGCCTTCGTGGTCGCGTAGTCGACCAGGATCTGGGGAGGGTTGTAGGCCACGACCGAGGCGGTGTTGATGATGGAGGCACCCGCCGGCATATGCGGCAGGGCCGCCTTGGTGATCCAGAACATGGCGTAGAGGTTGGTCTTCAGTGTACGGTCGAACTGTTCGTCCGTGATGTCGCCGATGTCTTTCTGGTTCGTCTGCTTGCCGGCGTTGTTGACCAAAATATCGAGGCCGCCGAGATCGGCCACTGCCTTCCGGACGAGCGTCTCGCAGAACGCCTTGTCGGTGATGTCGCCCGGCAGGAGCATCGCCTTGCGGCCCTCGGCCTCGATCAGCTTGGCGACCTCCTGCGCGTCCGGCATCTCCTCCTCGACGAAGCTGAGCGCCACGTCGGCACCCTCGCGCGCGAAGGCGATGGCGACCGCCCGCCCGATGCCGGAATCTGCGCCCGTCACCAAGGCCTTCCGACCGGCCAAACGCCCGTACCCCTTGTAGCTGGCCTCGCCGTGGTCCGGCTTCGGATCCATCGCTCGCGCCAAGCCCGGGGCCTCCTGCGGCTGCCGCTTGAACGGCGGCTGCGGGTACTGCGTGCGAGGGTCCTGCATCATGAGGCGGCGGTCGTGTGCATCGGTCATCAGGCTGTCCCGTGGCGTTGCCGGAGATCGGGGTGGGGCGCGGCAATCCAGACCGGCGCACCGCTCCCAGCCTCCGGCAAGCTGCCGCCGGTCCCGCGGGTTCCGAGGTCTCCGTTCACGCTCCCGGCACGGAGCTAACCCCGTTGCTCGCACGCCGACGACCGGCCCTCCCGGGTGGAAAGGTCGGAAGGCCTGGCTGTTGGGTCGGGAACGCCGGGCGCGGCCGCGTCCGGCCCACGCCATCAGCACTACCGGATGAGCGAATGGGTCGGCCGAGATGATGACGTCAGCTGACTGATGCGTGACCGAGCCGCTTCACGCCACCGAACGGGGGCTACGCGGCGGCGTCCGTGAAGGCGTAGGTTCGCATGACCTCGATGGCGTGCTCCCGAGCACGAAGGAGGGCGAGCCCGTCCAGGACGCGGTACATCTCCCGCTCCGCTTCGCCGCCGTCGCGGCCGGTCCCGAGCAGGGACTTCACCGTCACGGCCAGGTCGTTGGCGCGGAGCTGTTCCGAGGTGGTCTCGGCGCGGATGGCACGCAGCATCGTGTCCAGGGGCATCGCATGGTCGTCCGGCAGGCGCCCACGAACTCGGGCGTGCGTCAACGCGCACTAACGGCCAAGGTTGCTCGGGCGTAGCCTGGGCGCGTCATGACGACCTGCCGCGGGATACCTCGCGGGGGCATGGGGGTTGTCGACGACACCGTCTCGCGGAGCCTCCATGTTGAACCCCTTCCTCCCCGCGCTCCTGCTCGCCTTCGAGGCCCAGAAGGTCATCGAGTTGCGGCTAGTGCGGATCGCCTGGGGCGGGGCCGAGGCCCAGGCCGAGGTGGTGTCGATGGTCGGCGAGAAGGTCGTGGCCGCGATGGAGGCTGCCAACACGCTGATGACGGGCGGTAGCCACGGTGAGGTCGTCGCGCGCTACCGGGAACTGGTCGCGGACAACACGCGGCGCCTCTCGGCCTGAAACGGAAGCGCCAAGGCCGTCCGGGCCTCCTGCCCTCAGCCGACCCGGCGGGCGTAGCGGCCCTCGTCGCAGGATTTGAAGTAGCGCCCGAACGCGACCCGGACGTCCATCTTCTTCTTGAGCGTGCCCGGCGTCAGAGGCTCCTTGTGCAGGGCGGCGCCCCGGAGCGTCACCCTCCTGAGTTCCGGCAGGATCTCGGTCGGCGTTAGGGGCCCGCGTCGGTCGAGGATCTTGAATACCCAAACCTTAGTATATTGTATCCGCCGGACCCAACATTCACATCCCAACGGTAGCTGTCGGGCTCTAAGCGGTCATTCCATTGGTCTCGGCAAAAGGTCCGCTAATGGCGCATACCCGACCAGGTGGCATGCAAACATCCGCCCCGAATGCTGCACTTTCCCCTTCCCGACGAACGACGCGGTCAGCCGATGATGGCCGACCTCGGCAGGACGACGGCGCCGAAAACGGCGGCGGCTCCTTCGGGAACCCGAGCATTCTGCGCCACCCTCCATTGGCGATGTCTTTAGGCCTCGCCTGGGGGCGGGAGGAACTGCTGGAGGCGCTCTAGGACGCGGCGCCGGGCTGCGTCGTAGGCTACCTG